>CAMNMC010000001.1 GCA_946544235.1 uncultured Lachnospiraceae bacterium
GACTACGAATAATGGTGTATAAGAGCATGATGCGACACGAAATGAGAATGTTCGATGTTAAACAATTGCATATATGCATAATAAATGTATAAAATGTGCATAAACATAAATAATATACATCAGACATTTATTTGTGTTTACATAAAACCTTTAAAAAATGACGTTTTTACGTCATTTTTTATTGCCTGAAAAAAATTAAGAAAAAATACAAAAAAATTGTAGCATTATATTATCTTCAATGCTATAATATGGCAGATAACGGCTTGGAAAGGATAATCCACGCCTGGAAATACAGAAGAATTTCCTAAATAAATGTGCTTGCACAGGTATGAAGGAATAAAGAATATTCAAGGAGGTACAACTTCATGTCACAGAGAACAGATATCCACAAGATTCTTATCATCGGTTCGGGTCCGATCATCATCGGTCAGGCTTGTGAGTTCGACTATTCAGGAACCCAGGCATGCAAGGCTCTCAGAAGTCTTGGCTATGAGATAGTTCTCGTTAATTCAAACCCTGCTACAATCATGACAGATCCTGAGATGGCTGACGTTACTTATATTGAGCCACTCAACGTTAATCGTCTTGAGCAGATAATTGCAAAGGAACGTCCTGATGCATTGCTCCCTAATCTGGGCGGTCAGTCAGGACTTAATTTATGTGCTGAGTTATACAACGCCGGCATACTTGACAAATACAACGTTCAGGTAATCGGTGTTCAGGTTGACGCCATCGAGCGTGGTGAGGACCGTATTGAGTTCAAGCAGACTATGGATTCACTCGGCATCGAGATGGCAAGAAGCCAGGTTGCATACAGTGTTGAGGAAGCTCTTGAGATCGCTGACAAGCTCGGCTATCCTGTAGTTCTTCGTCCTGCATATACCATGGGTGGTGCAGGCGGCGGCCTTGTATATAACAAGGAAGAACTTAAAACTGTCTGCGCAAGAGGTCTTCAGGCTTCACTTGTTCACCAGGTACTTGTTGAAGAGTCAGTTATGGGCTGGGAAGAGCTCGAGCTCGAGGTAGTACGTGATAAGGAAGGAAATATGATCACTGTCTGCTTCATCGAGAACATCGACCCAATGGGCGTTCATACAGGAGACAGCTTCTGTGCAGCACCTATGCTCACAATCTCTCAGGAGGTTATGGACAGACTTCAGGAGCAGGCTTACAAGATCGTTGATGCTATCCAGGTTATCGGTGGAACAAACGTACAGTTCGCTCATGATCCTGTATCTGACAGAATCATCGTTATTGAGATCAATCCTCGTACATCACGTTCTTCAGCACTTGCTTCAAAGGCAACAGGTTTCCCTATCGCCCTTGTATCAGCCAAGCTTGCTTCAGGACTTACACTTAAGGAGATCCCATGCGGAAAATACGGTACACTTGATAAATACAAGCCGGACGGAGATTACGTTGTAATCAAGTTCGCTCGCTGGGCATTTGAGAAGTTCAAGGGCGTTGAAGATAAGCTCGGAACTCAGATGCGTGCAGTAGGCGAAGTTATGAGTATCGGTAAGACATATAAGGAAGCTTTCCAGAAGGCTATCCGTTCACTTGAGAAGGGACGTTACGGTCTCGGCTATGTTAAGAATTTCAACGAGATGTCTAAGGAGGATCTCCTCAAGGCGCTCATCACACCTTCAAGTGAGAGACATTTCCAGATGTATGAAGCACTCAGAAAGGGTGCAACAGTTGATGAGATATTTGAGCTTACACATGTTAAGAGATATTTCATCGAACAGATGAAGGAACTTGTTGAAGAGGAAGAGACTATCGCAGCTTCAAAGGGCAGCCTTCCATCAGATGAGCTTCTTACACAGGCTAAGAAGGACGGTTTCTCAGATAAATATCTCAGCGAGATCCTTGATATTTCAGAGGATGCAGTAAGAGAGAGACGTGAGGCACTCGGCGTTGTTGAGACCTGGGACGGCATTCACGTAAGCGGTACAGAAAACAGCGCTTATTACTATTCAACATACAATGCACCTGACAACAATCCGGTTAATTCCGACAAGCCAAAGATCATGATCCTCGGCGGCGGTCCAAACCGTATCGGTCAGGGTATCGAATTCGATTACTGCTGTGTTCATGCAGCGCAGTCGCTTAAGAAGCTCGGCTTTGAGACTATCATTGTAAACTGCAACCCTGAGACGGTTTCTACAGACTATGATACCTCAGATAAGCTGTATTTTGAGCCTCTTACACTTGAGGACGTTCTCAGCATCTACAAGAAGGAGAAGCCGGTAGGAGTTATCGCTCAGTTCGGTGGACAGACTCCTCTTAACCTTGCTTCTGATCTTCAGAAGAATGGTGTTAAGATCCTTGGTACCTCTCCTGAGGTTATCGACCTTGCAGAGGACAGAGATCAGTTCAGAGCCATGATGGACAAGCTCGGCATCCCTATGCCTGAGTCAGGAATGGCTACAACAGTTGAAGAAGCTAAGACCATCGCTAACAAGATCGGTTATCCGGTTATGGTTCGTCCTTCGTACGTTCTCGGCGGACGTGGAATGGAAGTTGTATATGATGACGATGCGATGACAGGCTACATGGAGGCAGCCGTTGGCGTAACTCCTGACAGACCTATCCTTATAGACAGATTCCTTCACCATGCACTTGAGTGTGAGGCTGATGCTATCTCTGATGGTACACATGCTTATGTTCCTGCAGTTATGGAGCACATCGAGCTTGCCGGTATCCATTCAGGAGACTCAGCTTGTATCCTTCCTTCAAAGCATATTCCTGCAGATAATCTTGAGACTATCAAGGAATACACAAGGAAGATCGCAGAGGAAATGCATGTTGTCGGACTTATGAATATGCAGTATGCGATCGAGGACGGCAAGGTATTTGTTCTTGAGGCAAACCCAAGAGCATCTCGTACAGTTCCTCTTGTTTCAAAGGTTTGCGGTATCAGAATGGTTCCGCTTGCAACAGATATAATCACATCAGAGCTTACAGGAAGACCGTCACCTGTTCCGGCACTTAAGGAGAGAGAGATCCCTTACTTCGGTGTCAAGGAGGCTGTATTCCCATTCAATATGTTCCAGGAGGTTGACCCTCTTCTCGGACCTGAGATGCGTTCAACAGGTGAGGTTCTCGGACTTTCACGTTCACTCGGTGGCGCATTCTTCAAGGCAGAGGAAGGTGCAAAGGCTGATCTTCCACTCGAAGGAACAGTACTTATCTCTGTAAATAAGCAGGATAAGGAAGAGGTTGTTGATATTGCAAAGAGCTTTGCAAATGATGGCTTCAAGCTCATCGCTACAGAAGGTACCTGCAAGATCATTAACGCTGCAGGCATCGAGTGCGAGAGAGTTAAGAAGCTTCAGGAGGGCAGACCAAATATCCTCGACCTTATAACAAACGGTAATATCCAGCTTATTGTTAACTCACCTATCGGTAAGGACAGCAAGATGGACGACAGCTACCTCAGAAAGGCAGCTATCAAGGCTAAGATTCCTTATATTACAACAATTGCGGCAGCATCTGCAGCAGCTGACGGTATCCGTCACCTTAAGAAGCACAAATTCAGTGACGTTAAATCTCTTCAGGATTGGCATAAAGAGATAGTTGAGAAATAAATAAAGATGTGCTACACTTAATTTGTTGTGGATTTGCCTTGCGAGGCATTTGATTCAACACCTGCCCTGAACAATATTATGTCAACCGAAACGTTGATTCAGGGAAGATGCGGTTATATAAGTACTGCTGTTTCCGGACGTCAGTCCGGGACAGAAACTGCATCAATATGATCAGATAAAGGAGAGGGTGTATGAAGGGAATCATTCTTGCCGGTGGTGCAGGAACAAGACTGTATCCGCTCACACTGGTGACAAGTAAGCAGTTACTTCCGGTTTATGATAAACCGATGATATATTATCCACTGTCAACGCTTATGCTTGCAGGGATAAAAGATATTTTGATAATCAGTACAGAGGAGGATCTTCCACGTTTTGAGTCACT
>CAMNMC010000002.1 GCA_946544235.1 uncultured Lachnospiraceae bacterium
GGCTGCTCGCCCGGCTCAACTTCACTGTTAACAACTGCCATAAGATCAGAATAAGATGGATGTATCATTTTATTTATCTCCTTCCAATAAACATACATAAAACCTTTCGGACTCATGTTGTTTGTTTATTATCATTTTAGTTACTGTCTGCCGAAGTCTTTTTTAAGCTCGGCAATGAACGAGAGATTATTCTCCTTCTCGCACTTCCTGCTTAATATAACAGAATTTACCGTATCAATGCAAGTATTTAAATCATCATTTATTACAATATATTCGTAAGAGTCGATACTTTCAGCCTCTTCAGCCGCTCTCCTAAGGCGTTTTTCTATGGTTGCGCTGTCCTCAGAGCCACGTCCTTCAAGTCTCTTCTTAAGTGTTTCACGATCAGGAGTAGTGATAAATATAAGTATGGCATCAGGGTACTGCTGCTTTACATTCATGGCGCCCTGGACCTCTATCTCGAGGATAACATTCTTACCTTCCTTAAGCTCATCTTCAACGAACTTACGAGGAGTTCCGTAATAATTATCGACATACTGAGCCCACTCGATAAATCCATTGTAATCTATAAGATTTTTAAAATCAGCGACTGTCTTGAAATAATAATCCTTACCGTCAACCTCTCCCGGTCTTGGCTGTCTTGTAGTTGCCGAAACCGAAAGGCTGTAACCGAATTTATCCACAAGTCCTTTCACTACGGTTCCTTTACCCGCACCGGAAAAGCCTGAAATAACTATGAGTGTGCCTTTATTATCCATATTTGTTCCTCCTAATCTAACCATTTGTATACCCTGAGCTGCACTACTCCAGATTCTGAATCTGTTCTCTGATCTTCTCGATGCAGGTCTTCATACCGATTCCGATATCTGTAACCGCAAGCGAATCTGATTTTGAAAGTATGGTATTGGACTCTCTGTTCATCTCCTGAACTATGAAATCAAGTTTTCTTCCGACATCACCGCCATCGGTAAGTATCTTTCTTACACCGTCGATGTGACTCTTTAGTCTTACGATTTCCTCATCAACACAGATCTTATCGGAATAGATAACAACCTCCGCAGCTATCCTCTGCTCATCAACAGCCCCTGACTCAATAAGCTCCTTAACCTTCTCTGTCAGCTTAGCCTTATAGGAAGTTATAAGATCCGGAGCCATACGCTCGATCTCGGCAACCATTGAAGCCATTTCATCAAGTTTCAGCATAAGATCATTTTTCAGATTCTCACCTTCTATAGCTCTTGCGTCAGAAAATCTCTGAGCCGCCTCTCTCAGCGTTTTCTCTATATCATCATAGAGACTGCTGTCCAGCTCTGATTTCTCCTCAAGTGAGAAAACCTCAGGGAAATCGGCCACAACCGTCGGCCTAAGCTCTTCTTTAAGTCCGAAATCATCCCTCATCTGCTCAAGGTAGTTTATGTACTCCGAAGCGATCTCTTTATTGTATTTTACCACAAGATTTGACTTTGCAAAATCTTCATAGGTAACAAATACATCTACCTTTCCTCTTATGATGTAGTCCTTAAGAACATTTCTCATTGCCGGCTCAAACTGGTTGAATTTGCGCGGCATCTTAATGCTTATGTCGGAATATCTGTGATTGACCGACTTGATCTCAATAACGATCTTCTTGTTTTCATCCAATAACTCGCTTCTCCCGAAGCCTGTCATGCTCCTGATCATTTTTCTCTCCCGTTATCTTTCTGTATTTGCTGCTATTTCATCGTTGTATTTTGCTATAGGTGTCTTCAGAACCTTGGCATTATAGCTGATCTCTCCTGATGAAATAAGCTTTGATGCTGCACTCCTGTTATTTGGAGTATAGTAATTATTCACCGCATAATCATACTGGATATCTTCGTCGCAACACAGTGTTACAAGTATAAGTGCCGCAAGTCCCTTATTCGGGCATGTTTCAGCCACACCTATATATGAGCCTCCCCAGTGATGGAACTCAGGTCCGGGACAGAAGCCCCATTCCTTAGTGGTATAGTCGGCCATCGTGAAATTAATGAGCCAGTCTCCGCCAAAATATCCGAAGACATTTGAATTCATTCCATCATACCACGCTTGTGCCCACATAACATCCTCATTAACCTGAAAATATCCATTACTAATGAATCTGTCAGTCTGCTGAACACCTAAAGTAGGAAGACTTCCATCCCATGTCGTACATCCGTAACCTCTTGCAAGATCACCTGTTGAACAAAGCATGTAATATCCGTTATCCTTCATCTTTGCAGCAGTGTCTTCAAAGAGATCCCATGTGTAAATATATTTGTAAACCTCATCCGGATCACTTGTGCCAAGTACCGCTTCGGCAATATCTTTTCTGTAGATGAATCCCATCGGACATACATAAGGAGCCATTCCCTTAAGCTGACCGTCATATGTTGCATCAGTCTTTGTATATTCATATGCATCTTTATAATACGCAGATGCTCCGAGTTCATCAAGCGATGCAAATCTGCTGTCAAAAAGCTGATCAGCACATTCGCCGTCATACATCACCATCGAAAGCGGCTGGCTGCGATTGGTCATCCTTGATAAAACCGCCTCAAAATATTCTTCCGAGCTTCCGCTCATTCCCATATTGACATATTCGATCAGGTTGCTGTATTCAGGATATTTGTTTTTAAATGCTTCAAGCAAATTGCCTAATTCTTCATTCCATGAATAGATATATATTTTATCATCCGTGATAGGCGGAAGTCCTGCAACAGGATTCTCATTCAGATTGCTGTTATTATTTCCGTTATCGGTATTATTTGCTGTGTTATTGTTTCCGTTGTCGTTATTTGTATTATTATCCGTATTGTTATTCGTATTGTTGTCAGTTGTATTGTTCGTGTTATTTCCGGTATCAGTACCCGGATCATTCTCAACATTTTTTGTAAATACAACATTACTGTCATCAATAGTCACATTGGTCCTGTAATCTGTATCGCTGTAAGCAGGATTAATGTCAATATATCCATCAAAGATGATATAACCATCATAATCACCATCTTCAGTCTGACCGCTCACATCATATTTCACGGTAAAGCCCTCAACAGGATTGTGATCATCATCATAATAATATCTTGACGCTTCGATCATTCTGCTTTCTTCGAACTCATTGAGCCCATATTTATTGCTGTAACCAAGTCTAAGCAGGAAAAGGTTCTTATAAAAATCGTTCTTTATCTGGACTATTCTGTTGTCAGGATCATCCAGTCTTGTTTCAACCTTATCTATATTCCAGTTTCCCGCCAGACCCGACAGTTTAATATCGGCATAGATTTCCCTGACAAGGTATTCATCTTCCGTGGTAAGCTTTACTCTGGCTTTTCCCTTAAAGAAACTGAACTCACTATCAATTATATCCACATCGGTTACTCGGCAATAAACTCCACTTTCACCGGTAACATCCTGAATATAATACCAGAAATGATAATACTCCGGAACACCGGCTACATCCTCATGATTCGGATCCGGACCTGTAAAATAGTCCTTCAGATACTCCTTGGTAGGTTTCCTGAAACCAAACAGAAGAATAAATCCGCAGGCCAGGAGAAGTACACCGATTATTGATGAGATTATTATTATCTTTTTCTTCCTGCCGCCCTGTTTTTTATCTTTCTTTGGCTTCGCAACCGGCACTCTCTTTGGAGCAGCAACACCACCCTGCATATTCCGGCCGAACTGTGGCTGGCCATTCATCATTCCGCCCATATTCATCGGGCCGTTCTGCGGCGGCATCGGCTGACCAAACTGCGGCTGGCCGAACTGCGGCTGACCAAATTGTGGCTGTCCGAACTGCATCTGATCGAACTGTGGCTGACCGTTCATCATCCCGCCCATATTCATCGGACCATTCTGTGGCGGCATCGGCTGG
>CAMNMC010000003.1 GCA_946544235.1 uncultured Lachnospiraceae bacterium
CATCTGGAAGCCACCGCAAATACCGAAAACAGGTATTCGCTCCTCTGCCTTCTTAATATCAGCGTCCAGCCCCCTGTCCTTCAGCCACTGCATGTCATAGACAGTATTTTTGCTTCCCGGAAGGATCACGATGTCCGCACCGCTCAGCATATCCTTTTCATCCACAAATCTTACACCGCAGCCCGGTATACTGTCAAACACATCAAAATCGGTAAAGTTGGAAATATGCGGCAGCCTGATCACCGCAATATCAACCTTATCCTTCACTTTTTTATAATAAAGCCTCTCCGCAAGGCTGTCCTCGTCATCCACCTTCAGATCCTTTATGTAAGGAACCGTCCCGCACACAGGAATCCTGCACTTTTCAAAGAGCATATCAATTCCCGGATCCAGCAGACTCTTGTCTCCCCTGAATTTATTAATAACCAGTCCCTTGATCAGCCTCTTCTCGTCCTCCGGAAGAAGCTCTATGGTTCCGAAAAGCTGGGCAAATACACCGCCCCTGTCGATATCCCCGACAAGGAGTACATTTGCATCAAACATCTTTGCGATGCCCATATTTACGATATCATTTTCCTTTAAGTTGATCTCAGCAGGACTTCCCGCACCCTCGATCACGATTATATCATATTCCTCTTCAAGCTTTGCAAAGGATTCCCTGATAACAGGCACCAGTTTGGGCTTATAGCCAAAATATTCTCTTGCCCCCATATCAAACAGAACCTCTCCTCTGACAATAACCTGTGAGCCTCTGTCGCTTGTTGGCTTGAGAAGTATCGGATTCATATCAACGCTCGGAATGGTTCCTGCCGCCTCGGCCTGCATCACCTGCGCCCTGCCCATCTCGAGTCCTTCCTCGGTGACGAAAGAATTAAGCGCCATATTCTGTGACTTAAATGGCGCTACCCTGTATCCGTCCTGATGAAATATCCTGCACAGTCCGGCAGCTATTAAGCTTTTTCCGGCACTTGACATCGTGCCCTGTATCATTATCTTTCTTGCCATATTTTTATCCTTATATCATCTTATCAACCACGTAATTTTTATTTCTTTAATTATATTTCTGCCAAACGCGATTGTTCTTAAAATGCATTAATCTATCCTTTTCTCTAATCGTTCATGATGAATATAATTGACAATCTTTTTATAACGTTTCAGTTCTATGATCACTATTCATTAAGACTATTTATATACCACACAGCTGTCTCTCTCAGCCCTTCCTCGAGTGACACAAAGACTGCTCCGAGCTCTCTGACCCTGCTTCCATCGTAAAACTCCGACTCCGCAGCCCTGAGCGGAAAAGGAAGCGGAATGCTCCTTTCCAGAATCTCATGAACAGAAACCTCAGCCTTCTCAGCCTCTGTTCCGAAGATTTCCTTCGACACCTTGATCAAGGCTTCTTCAAATATTTCATATGTTATCTTCTCGCCGCTGCAGACATTATAAGCCTTACCATATGCTGCTTCGCTGCCGCAGCAGAGAAGTACAGCCTTCGCAACATCAGTTACATAGGCCATCTGAAAATAACCATCAGAGTCAGCCGGACTGATGAACCTCCCGGCCTTTATTATCCAATTAAAATATATTCCTTCACGCGGAGCATAGTTCTCCGGTCCGTAAATAAACGCAGGTCGAAGAACCGTGTAGTTATTTATTTCACGAACTTCCTTCTCAAGTGCTGCCTTTCCAAGTATATACGCTCCGGTCTCTCCGCCGAAGTCTCTGGTCTCGAACTCCGCATCCTCACCGATCTTATCAGCCCCGGTTCCACGCTTATAAACATCCGTTGTACTGATGAAGATGTACTGCTTGATGTTACTTCCAAGATTGTCACAGACCGTCCTGATATCTCCTGCCTGATACGCACAAAAATCAACCACGGCGTCGATTTCACCAAGCTTCACCTTCTTTAGAGCCTCAGCGTCATGTCTGTCCATAACAAAGGTATGCTCCCTTTCCTTCTCCGAAAGTTCAGGGAGCCTGCTGCCTCTGTTTATAAAATATATTTCATTTTCTTCTCCAGCAAGTCGCGTAAATTCTCTTCCGAGAAAATACGTCCCACCTATTACTAATATTCTCATATCATCTTCTCATGATCATCTGACAATTATCATACATTTCAGGATGAACAATGGTTCTTACTTTTTATTATTCCACAGTATTATCATTCGTTGGTTTATTCTGAGTTTCTTCCTCAGCCACTACCTCAGCAATCGCCTCAGTTTTATTATCATTTTTTGCATCTTTCGTCTCAGCAATCGCCTCGCTGTCATGAATCTCCTCAGCCATTCTGCCCTCATAATCGGCAGCCGGCATAGGCTTTGCATAATAGTAGCCCTGGATCATATCGCAGCCCTCGCCCGCAAGAAAATCAACCTGATTCTTAACCTCAACGCCCTCGGCAACGGTACGCATATTGAGGCTCTTTGCAAGCTTGATGGCCTCTGATACAACTATCTCACCTCTGCCATCAGCTGATTCTCCTCTGAAGAATTCCGCATCCAGCTTAAGTACATCAAGCGGCATATCCTTCAGCGAATTGAGTGATGAATAACCGGAACCGAAGTCATCCATTGAAACAGCAAAGCCGTAGGATTTCAGCTTGTTGATCGTATTTATCATGGCCTTCTTATCATCAAAGAAAGCACTCTCCGTAAGCTCTATTTCGATGTATTCATGAGGAGCACCTGCCGCATCAACCATGTCTCTTATCTGCTCGGCAAGATCATTCTCCACGAAATGTGCTCTTGAAACATTGACTGAAACAGGAACACATTTATAGCCCTTGTCCAGCCATGCCTTCTGGTCTCTTGCAACATGACTTATCATGTAGTGATCTATATTTGTTATAAATCCATTCTTCTCAAAGATTGGTATGAACTTGCCCGGACTCACAAAGCCAAGCTCCGGTGACTGCCATCTGATAAGTGCCTCGGCACCGGTAAGCTTATTGGTCCTCGGATCATATTTCGGCTGATAATATACAAGGAACTCTTCGTTTCTGACAGCCTTCTCCTGAAGTTCCTGCACGCTGTCCTGCCACTTTTCTTCTTCGATAAGCTTGTCATCAAAGAAAGCAACGCCCGACTCGTCAG
>CAMNMC010000004.1 GCA_946544235.1 uncultured Lachnospiraceae bacterium
CAAACCTGAATATCTATCATAAAATAGTACGTTATCTTTTGTTGCACTTGATAACTGTCCCATAATAAACCTTGATGAATATTTCCCCCTATCTGAATACTCTCTCCTTAATAATGCCGCAGAAGCAGCCACCATCGGAGATGCCATAGAAGTACCACTCCATCTGGCATATCTGTTTCCCGGAATAGTGCTGTAAATCTGTACACCCGGTGCTGCCATTTCATATTCACAATTTGCATACTGGCGATAATCCCAATTGGAAAAACCTGCTAAAGAACCATCGTTATTACAAGCCATTACACCCAATACATAACTATAGCCTGCCGGATATATATCTTCCTTCGGTACAGCAAACGGAATATCTGTTGTAGGTAATCCATCATTTCCCGCCGCTGCAACAAGCACACAACTTCCAAAAGCATCAGCAAGAGCCGCCTCAACCAAATTTGATCTACCAGTACCACCAAATGACATATTAATAACATCCGCGCCATTTGCTGCTGCATACTGAATAGCTTTAGCTATATCAACAGATGAAAAATAACCACTTGCCTGACCGGCTTTGATTGCCATTATCTTGGAACCATAAGCTATTCCAACTCCACCACCATTTCCGGCGGTCATACCGATAATACCGGCAACATGGGTTCCATGGCCGTGATCATCCATAGGGTCGCCCTGCTTTGCAGGATCTATAAGATTTATGCCATGAATATCATCTATATATCCATTCCCATCATCATCTATACCATTTCCGGCTATCTCTTCAGGATTAACCCACATATTAGCCTTGAGATCCACGTGATTATAGTCAACACCTGTATCTATAACGGCTACAACTACTCCTTCTCCCGGAGCAGTGTGTTGTGTCAGATTATTCCATATGCTTGTAATCTTTAAGTCTTCAAAACTCCATCCACCACACTCTATTTCAGCGCCTAGAGCTTCACCGCTGACTTCAGTCATATCATCTTCATCTGACTTTTCCCATATAAAATCAGGTTCAGCTGTAAGGATGCTATCATCAGCAGATAAAGTATCAACCTCCTGCCATATATCATCCGTTTTTACCGTAGCCATGTAAAATACCTGATATGCTGTATAGCCATCCTTCTGCTCAACATCTTCTTTCTTTGTATCAAGTATGAATGATATATTTTTTAAATTATTGTTCTTGCATATAGTGTCCGAATCCGTAAGATACTTAGCCGTTTCTCCCGTTTTTCTGTAATCAAGCACAGAAAAAACAACCGTGTTATCAACATAATCAACCGAATCACGATATTCCTGTTCTGCTTCAGCTTCCGCAACAATAGAATCATATCCATATGACTCAACCTGACTCGGATCATAATCTTGGTTATCATACTCACCATCATCAGTCGATGTAGATACCTCATCATCAGTTACATTGCTGACAATAGATACAGTTTCTAAATTATATACATCAGACTCCCCTTGCACTTCTGAAGCATTAACACTTAAAGATGGAAAAAGCATCATTAGTGCCATTATGATTGCTGCCCTTTTCTTATTTTTCCCCATACTGTCTCCTTTCATATTCATCATCATTAGTCATATTTCAAAATTATTAACAAAAACAAAAAAGATCCACGCAATGCCCCAAGCACTGCATGAATCTCCATAACACCACTGTTATAAAACTGCAACTGGCTGCCATAGATAAATCCTTCAGGCCCTGTAGCTTTGTGCCATCACGTTTCCATGATTTTACTAAATATTATTCTAATTGTTTCCAATCAGTATATTTATATTTTAGTATATTATCATACTATTATCAACATAATTTTTGCCGTATTTCGTTCTTATCCTCTTCACTGACACCCATTTTATTCATTGCCGTTTCGGAATCAAAACCAAACTCTTTCATAACATTTTTAACAAGAATTATAGTGGAATTAATATGCTTCTCATGTTCCTCTTCTCTGTTAAACTCAATATCAAGATCATAATCATATTCAGCTATAAGCATATTACGCACCTCCGATCCCCTTGACTCGAAATAGTCTGTCAAAATTCAATCTCTGATACATGATTCTATCGCTCTTTTATACGGCTCATCCAAACATCTATTCTTGCCATCCCTTATTCAGCGACATAATTCGCTGTATTCCCATAGAATATGGCAATTCTTCAACAGATTATTATTTTTCTTATTTATAGAATAAAAAACATATCAAAATGCTGTACTTATAATCATAATATAGCCTGCTAAAAAACCATGTCAAGCAACATTTTTTGCTTATTTCAGCAAAAAAGAAGCAGCTACATATCACACAATGCACCTGCTTCAAAAATATAATTCTATTTTATTATCTCACTGAGTATCTCATATGCTGCATCATCCTTTGTCATAAGCGGCAGTTCACGAAGTGATGGCTTATCACTGTCAGCTGACCTCTTGATCAGGGTGATGATATTTGTATCAACCTTATAACCTGCTCCGGGAACCGTAAGACTGTTGGCGCAGATCATATCTGCATTCTTCTTGGTCAGCTTGGCAGCTGAGTTTTCAAGAAGGTTCTCAGTCTCCATAGAGAAACCGCAGATAAACTGGCCGTCTTTCTTATTTTCTCCCAGATACTTAAGTATATCATGAGTCCTCTTAAGAGGAATTGACATACCGCCTTCCTGCTTCTTGATCTTATTATCAGCGACTGTTTCCGGTGTATAGTCGGCAACCGCTGCAGACATGATGATAATATCCATATCAGCCGCTCTGCCGGTTATCTCATTATACATATCCTCTGCAGTCGTTATATCAACTCTCTTTACATTGAGCGGTGTATCAAGATGAACAGGTCCGGTCACAAGTGTAACGTCTGCGCCTCTCTTGGCTGCAACTCTTGCAAGTGCAAAGCCCATCTTGCCTGAAGAGTGATTGGTGATGATACGTACAGGATCGATCGGCTCTTCTGTAGGTCCTGCAGAGATCATAACCTTCTTATCAACCATGTCATGATTATATTCAATGGTATTCAGGATATGCTCAACAAGCACCTCTTCCTTAGGAAGCTTACCCTTACCCTCATAACCACAGGCAAGAGGTCCGACATCGGATTCGATTATCTTATATCCTCTCTTCCTGAGAATCTCTATATTATCCTGAACAACGGGATTTTCAAGCATATATACGTTCATTGACGGGCAGATAAGCAGCGGACATCTTGCAGGAAGTACCATAGTTGTAAGCATATCATCCGCAATACCATGTGCAAGCTTAGCGATTATGTTCGCTGTTGCCGGTGCAATAAGGATGCAGTCCGCAGACTGTCCGAGCGAAATATGCGGAACGTTAACAGCATCATCAGGATTCTCGTCAAAGGTATCAACATAAACCTTATTTTTTGTAAGTACCTCGAAGGTCTTCGGAGTGATGAACTGGCATGCATTTTTAGTCATAACAACATGTACATCAGCGCCGAGCTTATACAGCATGCTGGCAACATTCGTCATCTTATATGCAGCTATCCCCCCGGATACGCCGAGGACTATCTTCATTCCCTCAATCATATTTATCTCCTAAAAGCTTTTTAGTCTTCGATCATCTCATCCGTAAGAAGTCCATGCTTCTCATAACGTGTCACACGAACTATCTTGTTGTCATCATCAACAAATACAACCTTAGGAGGATTCTCCTTCAGTTCTGCCGCTTCCATGATTGCATAGCACATGATGATAACCTTGTCGCCCTTTGAAACACAGCGTGCAGCGGCTCCATTGAGGCATATCATACCGCTTCCTCTGTCTCCGGCGATAACATAGGTTTCCAGTCTGTTGCCATTATCAACATCAACAACCTGAACCTTCTCATATTCAAGGATGCCTGCAGCCTCCATAAGCTCTTCGTCGATGGTGATGCTTCCGACATAATTAAGTTCAGCCTGTACAACTGTTGCTCTATGAATTTTACCTTTAAGTGCGTTCAAAAGCATATCACATACCTCGTTCTTTCTATATTTAACCCCTTCTTGCATAATAATTCTGCTATGCAGAATTATTAGCGGTCACTTCGTTACCGCTGGCATGTTTCACATGCCGTGTCCTCGTTTCACTCGGATTCATATCAGCACAGCTGATATGAACCTGGTTGTAACAAAATACGCCCTCAGGGGCATACCCTGCATATGTACTCTTATAGTTTTCCTATCTTACATTCATGATAAAATTGTCTATCAATCTAACCTTGTTATTGATCTTTACAGCGATCGCGCAAAGGATCTCTCCCTCGATTTTGTCAACCGCCTCCATTGTTTCGTTATTTACGATCTCTACATAATCGATGTCAGCCATCGGCTCAGAGTTGATAAGTTCCTTCATCTTCTCGATGACCTTCTTCGGATCCTTCTCGCCGTCATTGATAATCTTCTTACCAAGCAGGAGGGAACGGCTCAGGATCAGAGCAGCCTTGTGCTCCTTCTCATCCATATATGTATTTCTCGAACTCATTGCAAGTCCGTCCTCTTCACGAACGATCGGACATCCGATAACATCAATATTCATGTTGAGGTCCTTAACCATTCTCTTGATAACAGCCAGCTGCTGAGCATCCTTCTGTCCGAAGTAAGCACGGTCAGGCTGTACGATATTGAAGAATTTATTTACTACTGTACAAACGCCTCTGAAATGAACAGGTCTTGAAAGTCCGCAGAGGTGATTGGTAAGACCATTCATATCTACATATGATACGAAGCCAGGCTCATACATCTCTTCCGGTTCAGGTGCAAATACAAGTCTTGCTCCTGCTTCCTCGCAGAGCTTCAGATCTCTCTCGAGGTCTCTCGGATAATTTGCAAGGTCCTCTGTCGGTCCGAACTGCATAGGATTAACAAATATAGTAACTACAGTTCTTCTGTTCTCTTCAACTGATTTCTTTATAAGTGACAGATGACCTTCATGAAGGTAACCCATAGTGGTTACAAGTCCTACTGTCTTACCCTGCTTCTTCCAAGCTGTTACATGTGCTCTTACTTCTTCGATTGTCTTAACTACGTACATATCCTTTTCCTTTCCAAATATATAATATATTTAATACAAACTCTCTATAACCTCATCATCAATTGCGTATCCGTGTTCAGGGGCCGGATATGTACCGGCTTTGACCTCGGTGTCGTAATCCTTGAAGGCCTGAACCATGATGTCGCGGACATTTGCGAACTGCTTAACGAATTTTGGTCTGTAGTCGCTGAACATTGCAAGCATATCTGCGTATACGAGTATCTGTCCGTCGCAACCTGCTCCGGCACCGATTCCGATTGTCGGAATATCAAGCTCTTTTGTTACCATCTCTGCAAGCTTTGCAGGTACACATTCAAGCACTACTGAGAAAGCGCCTGCTTCCTGAACGGCCTTTGCATCACGGAGAAGCTTCTTTGCAGTAGCTGTATCTCTGCCCTGAACCTTGTAGCCGCCAAATTCATTAACATGCTGAGGTGTAAGTCCGATGTGAGCCATTACCGGAATACCGGCTCTTGTGATGCCCTTTATCACATCAGCAACCTCTTCACCGCCTTCAAGCTTAACTGCATTTGCACGTCCTTCCTTCATGAGACGTCCTGCATTTACGACCGCATCATATACGCTGGTCTGATAAGACATGAACGGCATATCTATAACTACGAGCGCATTTTTTGCACCTCTTGCAACTGCTGCGCCGTGATGAATCATATCTTCCATCGTTACTGAAACCGTATCCTCATATCCGAGCATAACGTTTCCAAGTGAATCACCTACAAGGATTCCGTTAATACCGCCTTCATCAAGGAGCTTTGCAGTTGAATAATCATAACCGGTGAGCATAGAGATTCTCTCGCCCCTCTGCTTCATTTCCTTAAATGTTACAACCGTATTTTTCATAATCCTACTCCTTTCCACCCTTTAAGAGTTTTGCCATTTCTGTATAGTCAATATCCGGATGCTTCTTCATAGCAAGCTTCAGAACCGCTTCGGAAGCTCCGCAGTAAATAAATCTTTCTTCATCCGACAGTGCCTCAAGATGCTTCCTTACTGTCCCTGTATCATTTCTTTCTACAGGACCGGTCAGCTGAGCCATTGCTCCTTTATCAGCTATGCCTCTCGCATTGTCAATGAAAAGTCCTTTAAGTGCTTCGCGGACCATTTCTTCGGAAAAACCGCAGCTCTGCAGGATATTTCCGGCCTCGCCCATAAGTCCGCAGACCATATTGCTGGCAAATACAGCCGCCGCATGATATCTGACTTTATTCTCAGAGCTTATAACAGCTGTTTTTAGACCCATGCTCCTGAAAAGCTCTTCTACCGAACTTATCTTACTGCTGTTTCCTTCAATTGTAATAAATGCATTCTGGAAATTCTTATACGACGAAAACTTATCGTTTATCGCGTAAATAGGATGGATTGAAAAACCATAGAATCCGTAGATCTCTGAATCAGTAAATACTGATGACGACAAGGCTCCGCTGGTATGAGCGATCAGCCTGCCCTTTAGTTCTTTCTTATCGAGAGAAGAAAAAACCTCTGAAATACTATTGTCGCTGACAGT
>CAMNMC010000005.1 GCA_946544235.1 uncultured Lachnospiraceae bacterium
TCCAAACAGGTGCTTTCCCCTTAATTATTCTTTTGGAAGTGTATCGATTACGAAAACCTAAGTTTTCATAGATCATTTGACACTATCATTTATTCCAACGCTGATTCATTTATCGAAACATTTCACTTCACTCTATCCTCTTGGCCACAACCACGAATCTTCCGTTGTCCGTATGATAAGAACAGGTTGAAAGTGTGAGCAGCTTATCTCCGTATTCGGCTGTCACAGGAATATCGTAATTGGTAAGACTCTTGATATTTGAAACATAGTTATTAAACTCTTCTTCATCAGCTGCGTCAAAGAAGGTGTAATATTTAAAGCCTGTATCATCCTTAGCCTTGATATTTGTCTTAAATGCAGCTATGACTTCATATTTGTGGTCGGCATAAATGGTATTGAAAACAATATATTTATGCTTTTCATAGAAATCCTTGTCTTCGTAATCCACAAGCTCGCGGAACATGGTCTTAGTTTTCATGTGATGTCCGTAGATCAGGACATTATCCGAAGGCCTTACAACATTTGAATCCGTATCAACAAAAAGTGTTCCTGCAAGGCTGTATTCCTTGTTGAAATCCTTTCTGAGGTAATACTCCTCATCATCCGGCGTCATCATTACAGGATAATCTATGTTGGTTCCGTCAATCTTCAGCCAGCCGATAAAATCATTATTTGCTCTGTAAATATCCTTGTATTTAAACTGAACCTTTCTTCCGTCGATATAAACAAAGGCCTTAGGCTTTGCCAGCGGCTCATTATTCTCTTCCGTCACTTCTATAACAACCTCTTCGGATATATCAGCCGGAATATCATCCACGCTGTCAATTACAGGTTCTTCAACCACCATATCCCTGAGCTTATCATATTCCTTCTCACTTTTATAGGTTCTGTAATAATACAGTCCCAGATAGCCTGCCGAAAAAAGGAATATTACAGCAAAGATAACGATCAGAATATTATATATATTATTTTTATTTTTCTTTTTTTCTTTTCTTGCATCTTCTGTATATTTCTTAGCAAGTCTGGAATTGATATCACTGGCAGAAATACCGTCATCTGCCGTATAAAGTTTTATCTCATCATCCAGTTCGTCCTTATTCATCTTATCCTTCCATTCCGTATCTTACATGAAACAAGGGACCTTTCAGAGGTCCCTGTTTAAAAATACTTTTTGCTTCCCCAGAGATTAGCCTGCTTCATGGCCGTATATTCGTTATATGCCTGTTCAAGGATCTGTTTCTCGTTTGGAAACTTTAATAAATGATATGCCTCATGATACTTGTAGTAACCTGAGTCCAAAAAATACTCTTCTCTCTGAGGCTTGCTGTAATAGCTGTCAGCCTGCATCAGATACCAGTGAACATCCTTATTCACCACGTCATATGAAGTATTAAATGTATAATTACTTTTGCCTACATATTTAATTATCTGGGCGCTGACGCCTGTTTCCTCTTTTACCTCTCTGAGTGCCGTCTCACTAAAACTTTCATCCTTCTCGACCGTACCCTTTGGAAGTACCCAGCCTTCATACTTGTTTCTGTAATTTTTGTAAAGTAATAAGATCTTACCTCTGAAGATTACCACACCACCACAGCTTGTTGCTTCTATCATTGCAAAACCTCCTGGCCCGAACCTAAAGTTCGATAAGTGTGTACACATATATTGTTTAGTATAGCAGTACGCGGCTGTTTTTTCAAGATTTATTTGTCATAATAAGCGTCAAAAACCCTCTTTGCAACATAGCTTCCCGACAGTTCATTTTTAGTATAATCCTCGACTATAACGCTCACGACAATGTCAGGATCCTTTATGTTAGAGAAGCCCACAAACCATGAGTTACAGTTACCGTTATTATCATATTCTGCTGTACCGGTTTTTCCTGCCACAGAATAGTCTGTATAAGAAAAATATGATGACGCCGTTCCATATTCACAAACCGAAGACAGCATTTCGATAAGTGTCTCTGCTTCCTTATAGCTCAGCAGTTCCTTCGTATCACCATGTTTGATCTTTTTAACAAGAGCTCCGTCGGAATTCTTGATTGATTCGACAAGATATGGTTTTTTCAGCACACCGCCGTTGGCGATCGCACACATTATCATTGCATTATGCAGCGGCGTGATACTTGTATCGCCCTGCCCTATAGCAGTCTGAGGAATAAGCTGAGCATCAGTATTTGCGTCTACGCTGAACGATGATTCGGAATATTCAATATCAACAGGGAGTTTGCTGTTATAAAGAAGATCCTCTGCTGTTTTTCTGTAGGAGCTCTTATCAAGAGACATGCCTATATTTGCAAAGCTCGTATTGCAGGAATATGCAATGGAATCCTCCAGATCAACATCCCCATGAACATGTCCATTTGCACAGCTGATCTCTACACTTTTGAATATATCCGAGCCCTCGCAATAATAGCTGTAATCCTTGTAATTTGGATTTTCTCTTATATATTCAAGTGCAGTAACTATCTTAAATGTTGAACCCGGTGCATACAGCCCCTGAGTTGCTCTGTTCAGCATGATGGTACTTTCGCTGCCCTCTTCGCTGTGAATATAATCCCAGACCTCATCAATATTATTAGGATCATAGGAAGGTTTTGAAACAAGAGCCAGTATTTTTCCTGTAGATGGCTCGATCACAACCACAGCACCATTTGCATCCCC
The DNA here is from genome assembly GCA_946544235.1 of uncultured Lachnospiraceae bacterium. Classification (GTDB taxonomy): domain Bacteria; phylum Bacillota; class Clostridia; order Lachnospirales; family Lachnospiraceae; genus Eubacterium_Q. The sequence continues at coordinate 2,664 of CAMNMC010000005.1, forward strand.
GAGAGCATCATATGCCTCCTGCTGAAGCCTTGTATCAAGCGTTGTACAGATAGTATCACCCGGATTTTTATTTGTCTTAAGGTCATTCTTAAGCTTTGATACTATACTCACATTCGAGGTCAGCAGTTCAAAATTGTACTGAAGCTCTATTCCGGCCCGTCCGTACTCATTGTATCCGACAACATGAGCAAATACATCCTTATACGGATAAACCCTGACTTCGTTTCCTTCTTCATCGGTCTCTGATGTAGCCAGGAGCTTTCCGTCTGCCGATACTATATTTCCCCTGACAATATATTCAGAATAATAATCCTGCCTCTTGTTATGAGGATCGGCAATTATCTTCTTGGAATCATGGATCATAAAATAGATCAGATGGCCAAACAGAAGCAGAAAGACCAGAACCATCACATATGTCATAGTGATGATCGGCCGATTTTTAATTTTAAGTTTTTCTTTTACTTCTTCCTCATGCTTAAGAAACTGTTCCAGCTGGATATTCTGGGGCATTTCCATAGGCTGAGAGTCTTTCAATCTCTTTTTCGACATTTTCCGCCTCGTTATTAACAAGTATGTATGTATACTGAACCATTGCGAACATTATAAGCGTACTGAAGACCGAGCTTATTCCATGACTTATGAGAGGCATGGTAACACCTGTGGATGGAATAAATCTCGTAACGCCACCGATATTTAAGAGCACCTGGATGATAAAGCAGATTGCTATTCCCAGGGTCATATATTTATGGAACGGACTCCTGATCTTCATTGCTATGTT
>CAMNMC010000006.1 GCA_946544235.1 uncultured Lachnospiraceae bacterium
TGTGTAGTAGAATCTACCCATCTAATAGCTGAACACAGCTATCATTAGTGGGTTCCCACATTTGGTTTCCGAAGGTAAATTTACGCGGTCAACAACTAAACATATGTTTGACAATGGGCCGGTGCAGTGTTAGTATAATAAATGAAAGGTGCTACCGATAGACGGTTAGCCCATGATTAATAAGTTATTTTGAAAATAACCGCTCAATCATTCGGGGATAGGGCGGTTGTTTTTTTGTCTTGCTATTACGACCAATCATATAGCCAAGACTGAAGAATGTTGCACATAAGCTGATGACAGCTATAAGATCAGTAATAGTCAGCATAACAATGTCCTCCTCTCGAAGATTTCTCCTAAGAGATTTCTATGTAAACAGAGTTCACAGTACTCCGATTGTTGGACTAACCGCCTACCGAGTATGGTAGCACCCAAGATCATTATAACAAACACATGTTCGAACTGCAAGTGCTATTATACTTTATTATCAAAAGAATGATTTTAAATGTGTGCATTTAATTGTACACTATTATAATCATGTGAGTTTTTTAATGATAAACACGTGCAAAAGTGGTATAATTAAAGTTGGAAATTTGCGCTCAAAATATGGATGATTAATAAATAAAAGGGGTAGAAACAGATGGCAGAAAAAACTAATGCAAATATTGGATTCGAAAAACAATTATGGGACGTTGCATGTGTCCTCTGGGGACATATTCCTGCGGCAGAATATAGGAAAGTAATCATTGGTCTTATATTCCTCAGGTATATATCATCAGCATTTGACAAGAGATATCAGGAACTCGTGGAAGAAGGGGACGGTTTTGAAGATGACAGAGATGCATATACTATGGAAAATGTATTCTTTGTACCGGAAGAAGCACGTTGGAGCACTATAGCTGCTGCGGCTCATACACCGGAGATCGGTACTGTACTTGATAATGCCATGAGAGCTATCGAGGCAGAGAATAAAACTCTTAAAAATGTACTTCCGAAGAATTATGCCAGCCCTGACCTTGATAAAAGGGTACTTGGTGATGTTGTAGATATTTTCACCAATAATATTGATATGTCCGATAATGATGAAAGCGAAGATCTTCTTGGAAGAACCTATGAGTATTACTCTCAATGAGTATTGCTCTATTTTTACAGGAAAGAAAAATGCAAACGCATCTGTAGACGGAGGCAAGTATAAGTTTTTTACTTGTGCTCCTGATTCTCTCCTTATAGATAGTTATATCTATGATGGCAATGCCATTATTGTTTCCGGTAACGGTACATATACTGGAAGAACACGTTTTTATAGTGGCAAATTTGATCTATACCAAAGGACATATGCCTGTACATTGCTTGATGGCATTGAGCCGGATTATATATTCCCGCTGTACTGGTTCGTAAAACTCGAACTGAGTAAAAAAATAATGGGCGGGACTCGTGGTTCAGCAATTCCATATATTGTAATGAACGATTTGGCAAAGTTTGAATTCGTTTACAATGAAGAAACCTTTGCCACTTATACTCCTATTTTCAAAGATTTGACTGAAACCATACAAGCCAACGAATTTGAAAATGAACATCTTGCGGAGTTGAGGGATACATTATTGCCAAGGCTTATGTCCGGTGAACTTGATGTTTCCGACATTGACCTCTAAGCCGCTAAATTATCGTTTACAGTTTACAATAAATTGGTATCTTCTTGATCTGACGATCAAGAAGCGTCGTCAGCTTTGCAGGCTTAATTATCGTTTACAATAAATTGGTATCTTCTTGATCTGACGATCAAGAAGCATCGCCAGCTTTGCTGGCTTAATTATCGTTTTTATGTGATGTATATAGAAGTAGTTGTAGAAAGGAGACTAGATATGACAATTATGAATGAATTAGATTCCACTTGTGGGATATCAGATGAAGAATTAACACATAGATTCAAAGAATCCATCAGGATAGATGATGAAGTTAGGAGAATTAAAGGATTGCCTGTGGCAAGATATGATAGCAAATCTAAGAAAGCTTATCTTGAGTATCCTGATGGGAGGCGTGAATATGTCGGAGAAGAATGAGGTATGGTTGCCTGAAGTTATTGTATTTGCCGGCCCGAATGGAAGTGGCAAGACAACGATAACCAAGATGGCTAAAACTGTGGGAGAATATATCAATGCTGATGACATAAAGAGAACAACTCTTTGTTCTGATATTGAAGCGGCGGTAAAGGCTGAAGAATTGCGGGAAAAGATGATAAAGCAAAAAAAGGATTTTACCTTTGAGACAGTTTTATCCACAGAGCGAAATCTCCGGCTTCTGCGTAAGGCAAAAGAACAGGGATATTTTGTTAGATGTATTTATGTGTTGACATCAAATCCTGACATTAATGTTGCGAGAGTCAGAGCAAGGGAAGCATTGGGAGGTCATGGAGTACCGGAGGAAAAAATCAGACAACGATATGAAAGAGCACTTAAGCTTATTCCTCAGTTGGTAGACATTTGTGATGTGCTTCATTTGTACGATAATACCGAGATGCCTTTCAGAATATTTAAAAAGCGAAAGGATGTTTACTATAGATGGACAAATGAATCTTGGAATGATACGGAAATAGAGAACCTGACCGGTATTAAACACTATACGGAAAAATCATGAAATATGTACACATAATTGAATCATAACTCGCAAAGGCGGCGTGAGTAAACAGGCGGAACAGCCGTCCGTGTCGTTCTCTGAAAATAGCAAACAGAAGGAGATATGACATGAAGGAGCAATTGATGATGGAGTTGATGCAGCGGATGTTGCCACACCTCGACAACTCGCAATTGAAACAGCTAAGGGAGGCAATGGAACTCACGCTTTACCATTATAATGTAACCAAAACAGAGATAAAATCGGAAGAAGATGATAGCCGCGAACTTATAGAAAAGTTCATAGCGGCAAAGCGAATTGAGGGGTGTTCGGAAAAAACGCTGAAATACTACCAAACCACGATTGATGCAAGGTATCCTTGGCAGAGATGATCTTGTTAAGGAAACATCTTTGGTATTTGGTTATAAGAGACTTGGAAAGAATCTTGAGTCGGTGCTTCTTGAAGGCGTAAAGTGGGCTAAGAGTTCAGGGGCCATTATATCTGCAGGGCCGAATAAGTTTGCTATAGCGCCTGATGATTCAGAATAGATTTAGATGCTATAAATGCTATCGTGCGAGAAAGCTAAAAAGCAATGATTTATATTGTTATAAATCATGTTAAATAATGGAGTGATATAAACGTGGGATATAATAAAAGATTAATTGGTAAAATTGCGCTTTGTCTTTCTTTAGCCCTCATGCTTACAGGCTGTGGCAAGAAGGAAAGTAACAAGAAAGACTCCGGAAATAATACTGCAGAGATAACGACGGAAGCCGGTAATGGCGGGACAGATGATAATGGCAGCACAAGTGATACAACCAGCTCGGACGTAACCGATGACACGGGCAACACAACAGATAGTACAGCCACATCAGAATCAAACGTACAGTCCGACAATCCTCTGATCAAGAACGAACAGTATTTCATGGACATCACATCAATGATTCCTGAAATCGAAGGTATGTCACTGGCAGATTATGGATTACAGGATTCTGATACCATGATCCTCATGTATAACAATGATTACTTCGGAGGGTATGAGGAGGATAAGTGTGCGCTTTATACGCTGAAGCTTTCTACGGGAAAGTGTTCCGAAATATATAAGGATTTTAATGGAAGCACGTATTCTGATCTTGAGATAATTTCTGCATCGCCGGTTGTTCTGTATAACTCGCCGAGAAAGATGGTGATCTATCCTGAATCGGGAGTGGAAGCTTCAGTAACGCCTGTCACGAGAGATGGCGAAGATGTATATTTCAATAGCGTTTATGGCACGGATTACGGAATCGTATTTCTTGATGTTGATGGTAATCTGTATCTGGGCAATCCTGAGGGCGATACTATTACTCCACAGATTATATGGGAGGCGGCTCCGGAATATACCGAGTATCAGGTGTATCATTTTTATGACGGTGGCATCACTCTGAAGGCTCGTCCGCTTGTAACTGACGAGACGGAAAGTGCATATATAAATATCAATCTTCCTGACGGTTCGCTGAAGGAAAGCTACTGCTATGACGGCGTTCAGCTTCCTGAGGCCTTTAATAACAAGATTGGCAAAAACGCTATGGTTGCAGAGAACCTTAAGAAAGAAGGCGCTATCTATATCACTCTTAACAATGAAACCTTATATAAAATAAAACCTGAGCATGAAAGCGACAGTCTTGCTGATGCGGTTAATGGCCGGAATATGGTTTCATTCAGCTCTGATTCCGTAAAAGGCGGCATCATTGTGTTTAGACTGGATATCCGCAGTGATGATGCAGTTACCGGCTCAGAATACTATATGTACAACCTGAATATGGTTGAAGCTGACACTAAACTTATCAATCAGAAGAAGGAGTTTACTCCAGTTGCCGCAACAATGGAAAATTCTGATAAGCTCGCAAAGGAAATCGAGGAAAAATACCATGTTGTTCTGTCTTACGGAGATGATGCATACCTTCCGGAAGGGTATGTTATTGAGAAAAACAGTGATGCCAGAGCGCTTCTGTATACATTTGATGTTTTAAATCATGCCCTGGCTTTATATCCGGATAACTTTTTTGCAAATATACCTGGCAAGGCTAACCAGCTCAGATTCATCTTTGTCGGACAGATCAGTCAGGAAGGCTATCGGTATGGCTATCTTTCGGGACTGAGAATGATAAATGAAGAGCTTGCCTGCTATGATATATATTTTTCTATGAAGTTTGATCAAAGTACTCCGATCGAGATAACTACCATATATCATGAAATTGCCCATATGATGCTCGATGTGGCAGAAGAACAGGGGAACTTTGATGCCGAGACCTTTAATGGAATGAATCCGGAAGGCTTTTATTACGTAGGCAATTACAGTGATGAGATAGAAGATCCGAGTAAATACACCCAGTATGATCTTGATGAAGACGGCGGTTATAGTAATGTTTACTTTGTGAATGAGTATTCCATGACTATGCTGACAGAGGATGTTGCCGAGCTTATGGGACATCTGTTGGGAGAAGACAGAGAGTTTTACAGAAGTGAACATGTTCAGGAGAAACTGACATATTACTTTGAGGCAGTCAGAAAGTCATTTGATACAACAAACTGGCCGGAGAAGACATCTTGGGAAGAGAAGCTTGACAGTTATAAATAAGCTTATAAATATGCATTAGAGGGAGCTGAGATAAAGAAAGCTGCTTTTAAGAAAAAAATAGGCTGAAAAATGTTACAAAATCGCAAAAGTGTGCAATTTTCAGAGGCAAAAAAGCATTGCAATAATATACCTCATAAAATATAATTATTTATTGGATAATTATGCATTTATTCAAGCTTTTTGATATGCATTCAGTGAGGTTTCATTATTATGGAAGTGTTAAATGGAGATACATTTGCCAGCATGCTTCGCAGCGGTGCTGCCATGCTCGGGGAGAAGAGGGAAGAGGTTAATGATCTTAACGTTTTCCCTATTCCCGACGGTGACACCGGCGATAACATGTATATGACTATAGATTCAGGTAACACCGAGGTTATGTCGTATGACAACTCATCTCTTGAGGAGGTTGCCGCGAGTGCTGCCAAGGGAATGCTTCTTGGTGCAAGAGGCAATTCCGGAGTTATACTTTCACGTATATTTGCGGGTATTTCACATGGACTTGAGGGACGTGAGGAGACGGACGTAAGAGGTCTCTCGGAGGCTTTTAAATCCGGCGTTGAAGAAGCTTACAGAGCGGTTTCGATTCCTGTTGAAGGGACAATTCTTACTGTGTATAAAGACGCAGTTCGTTATGCATCCGAGAGGGTGACGGATGACAGCACCTTTGAGGATTTCTTTGATGATTTTATTCTTGAGTTACATTCATCACTTGAACGTACACCGGAGCTTCTGGCTGTGCTTAAGGAGTCGGGAGTGGTTGACAGCGGAGGAGCAGGCTTCATCTATATTGTTGAAGGTATGAGGAAGGCTCTTGCCGGTGAGAAGACTGTTTCATGTGAGCAGGCAATTTCAGGATCAAAGAAAAAAGTTGATATTTCACTCTTTACCGAAGACACAGTGCTGGAATTCGGGTATTGTACCGAGTTTCTCCTGAGACTTCAGAAGAGTAAGGTTGATAAGGATAAGTTTGATCTGGACGGCCTTATCGAGTATCTGAACAGTGAGGGGGATTCGGTAGTTGCCTTCCGTGATGATTCGATTGTTAAGGTTCATGTTCATACTAAGGAACCCGGCGTGATACTGAATCATTGTCAGAAATATGGTGAATTCCTTACACTTAAGATAGAAAATATGACTCTCCAGCATCATGAGAGTGAGCTGAAGAAGCATATAGAGAGCTCGTCAGATAAGTCTGTTGCAGCGATGGACGAAGGAATCTTATCGTCAGTAGATGCTTCGTCAGGTGAGACATTGACAGGAGGGTATTCATCAGGAAACGGATTCCGTAAAAAGGTTCGTAAGAAATACGGTATCGTCAGCGTAGCTGCAGGAGAAGGAATAAAGGAATTCTTTATATCACTCGGCTGTGATGCTGTGGTTGACGGTGGTCAGAGCATGAATCCTTCAACGGAGGATTTTATCAAGAGCTTTGATGAGGTAAATGCCGATACTATATTTGTATTTGCAAATAACAGCAATATATACCTTACGGCATGTCAGGCGGCAGAGCTGTATAAGGATTCGGATATAAGAGTTATAGATACCAAAACTATCGGCGAAGGCTATGCGGCAATTTCGATGCTTGACACCTCGTCCGATAATATTGATGAAATAATTAGTAATGCCAGGGGATCTGCAGCTACGGTTGTAACGGGCGTTGTTTCAAAGGCAAACCGCGAGGCAAGTATGGATGGCGTTTCAGTAAGAGATGGCGATTACATCGGCTTTGTCGGTGACAAGATCTATCTTGATACCGAAAACAGAGATGACGCTGTGATCGGACTTGCGAGAGAGCTGGAATGCGGCAATTATGATGTGGCCATACTTATAGCCGGCAAGGATACGACTCTGGAGGAAACCGGTAAGATCAAGGACAGATTGTCCGGAGCATATAAGAGAACAGAGTTTGTGGTAATAGAGGGTAAACAACCGATATTTGATTATATGCTTGTACTTATGTGATCATGGGATGGTTATGGATCGGTGAGAGTCTGACTTGGAATACGGATTGATGACCGATCGTGGTTATAAAGAGAGGAAGGTAAGATGTTAGTTTTATTTACAGATACCGATACTGATATAACGCCTGAGGAGGCTGCAGAGTATGGCTATAAGCTTATAAGTATGCCATACAGCATTGATGGTGAGACAGTTTATCCTTATGAGGATTTTGATAAGTTTGAACCGCATGCCTTCTATGAGAAGCTTCGTACCGGTGTCCTTCCAAATACAAGTGCCATCAGTATGGACAGATATATCAATTATTTCAGACCTGTATTTGAAGAGGGAAATGATATATTGTACGTTCATTTTTCTAGAGCGATGTCGGCTACATTTGAGGCAATGGATCAGGCTGTTGAATACCTAAAACAGCATTATACAGACAGACGGTTCTATGAGATTGATACGAAGGGAATTACAATCGGAAGCCTTAATATCATTAAAGAAATAGGTGATCTGTACAAGGCAGGAGCCACAATAGATGAGATACTTGAGTGGGCTAAGGTTGAGGTCGATAAATTTGCTGTATATTTCTTTGCTGATGATCTTAAGTTCTTTAAACACAGCGGACGTGTTTCCGGAATTGCAGGTACCATGGGAACTCTGCTCGGTATCAGACCGATCATCTACATGAATGAAGAAGGTAAGATGGTCAGTATTGGCAAGGAAAAAGGAAGAAGCAAGGCTGTTGAGAGACTTGTCAGCTATGTGGAGGAGCTTGGCGAAGGCGTCAAGGATCACAGGATCATAGTTGCACATGCTGATGCTCCTTATCTGGCAGAAGAGCTTGCTGAACTGCTTAAGAACAGATTTGGCCAGGATATCAGACTGGAGATAACAAATGTTAATCCTACTGCGGGAAGTCATTGCGGACCAAATACAGTTGGTGTGAGCTTCCATGCAAAGCATAGATAATATTTAGAATTCGTTTCGCACACTTAACCGGTGCCGGCGATCTGGAAATGGAGGAAGGTTTATGATAGAAGTAAGGGAGGTAAAAACCAGAAAGGAAAAGAAAGAATTTCTGGATTTTCCGTTAAGATTATACAAGGGTAATCCTTATTTCGTTCCGCCTCTTTATGGTGACGAGAAGAAGATATTCCGCAAGGATTATGTATATTATGATACCTGTGAGGCTGTTTATTTTAATGCGTATAAGAATGGCAAGATTGCAGGACGTATCTCCGGAATACTTCAGAATGCAAGCAACGAGAGAAGAGATGAGAAGAGGATCAGATTCACCAGATTCGATTCCATCAACGATAAAAAGGTTGCAAGGGCACTTTTTGATGCGGTCGAGGAATGGGGACGTTCAAAGGAGATGGATACCATCTGTGGACCTCTTGGCTTCTCAGATCTTGAGAGAGAAGGTCTTCTTGTTGAGGGCTTTGATGAACTGTCAACTTTTGAGGAACAGTACAATTATGATTATTACGAAGACCTTATCAAAGCCTGCGGTTATGAGAAAGAGGTTGAATGGGTAGAAAGTAAGATCTATGCACCTGATGAGGGTGATGATTCACTTGCCAGAATGTCTGAATTGATCAAGAAGCGTTATAAGCTGCGTATAGCTCCGGCTGATTCGGTAGATGATTTCCTTGAGAAATACGCTGATCCTTTCTTTGATCTGCTGGACAGGGCTTATTATAATATTTACGGCACCGTTCCTTTTACGGATGGTATGAAGAAGATGCTTATCAGCAATTTCAAACTCGTGATCGATCTTAAACACGCAGGAGTAATTATTGATGAAAATGATAATCTGGTAGCTCTCGGACTGTGTTTCCCATCAATGTCGAAGGCAGTTCAGAAGTCTTACGGACATCTTACGCCGATGGCTCTTGCAAGACTTCTTAAGGCAATCAAGCATCCACAGATACTTGATCTCGGACTTATTGCTGTTGCTCCTGAATATCAGAACAAGGGCGTAAATGCGATAATCGGTGCTGAACTGGCACGTATGTTACGTGAGGATGGCATTGAGTACGCTGAGACCAACTTAAATCTTGTTGATAATCATTCCATTCGTAATCAGTGGAAACGCTTCAATGCTGTTCAGCATAAGAGAAGAAGAGCTTATAAGAAATCATTATAATACCGCAATTTGTCTGGTATAGTTATTTGAAAATCACCATATCGGATAGATTGGGAGAAAAGCTAAAATGAAAATGATCATTGATACTCTGGGCGGTGATAACAGCCCGGACGCAAATATACATGGTGCGCTGACGGGGCTTATGAAGCATAGGGATTTAAGTGTGATATTCACCGGTGATGAGACTGCGATCAGTGCTTACCTTAACAAAGCATATAAAAGCATCGCTGCTTCAGCTGAAAAGAGGGGCAGGGATGCTTCTCTTGTTGATAATCTGAAGAGCAGGATAGAGATAATACATGCACCTGATGTCGTAACCGGAAATGATAAGCCAACCGATGCGATAAGACTTAAAAAGGAAAGCTCAATGATAAAGGGCATCAAGCTGCTTCGCGAAGACGAGACGATAGATGCACTTGTTTCCAATGGTGCTACCGGGGCACTTGTTGCTGCGGCAACTCTCAGGATACCGAGGATTGACGGCGTCAGAAGACCTGCCTTTTGTCCGATACTTCCGACTATGAACGGCGGAATTGTGGGTATCTGTGACAGTGGTGCAAATGTAGATGTCAGTGCTGAAATGCTCCAGCAATTTGCAATTATGAGCAGCAGATATCTTGAGGCTGCATTTAATATTAAGAATCCGCGCGTTGGTCTCTTAAATATCGGAACCGAAGCTGAGAAGGGCGATGATCTGAGAAAAGAAGCATATAAGCTGCTTTCTGAAACCGAGGGAATCAACTTTACCGGAAATATGGAAGCAAGAGAGCTTCTTCATGGCGATTTCGATATAGTTGTCTGTGATGGCTTCTCGGGAAATGTGCTTGTTAAATCCGTTGAGGGTACGGCGCTTGAACTTCTGAAGAAGATCAAAACAGATATTTATTCGAAAAAACAATATAAACTCGGGGCGCTTTTTATGAAGCAGATGTTCGCTGAAGAGAAAGAATTTATGAATTATCAGCGTTACGGCGGAAGCGTTCTTCTGGGTTCTGAGAAGGTTATTGTTAAGGGACACGGAAGCAGCGATAAGGTTGCTGTTGCAAAATGCATCGATCAGGCTTACACTATGGTTAAAAGTGGTCTGAATGACACAATCAGCAAGGAGATAAGTAAAAATGTTTGAAGAAGTTAAAGCGGTTTTGATCAAACAACTGAAACTGAAGGATGTTCAGGTGCTTCCGGAATCAAGGTTCAAGGAAGATCTTGGGGCAGATTCCATTGATACGCTTCAGTTGCTTATGACTATAGAGGAGGATTATGGTATCACAATTCCTGACGAAAAGCTTACATCATTTGTAACTGTACAGGACATCGTGGATTACTTGGAAAAACTGCAGAAAAATGATTAATGAGTTAAAAAAGGACTTTGCCTTTAAAGGATTCAGATTCAGGGATATAACAAAACCACAGTACAGACATGTTTTTCTAATATTGTTCTGGCCGTTTTATACAATAGTATTTTTTATTCTGGAAGGAAGAGCTTATAAGGATTTTCATACCGTCCACTGTGCTCTTGATGATATAATACCGTTCAATGAATGGTTTATTCTTTTTTACGCTTTATGGTATCCGTTCTGGATATTCCTTCTTGCTTACAGCTGCTTCTTTGAAGTGCCTGTATTTAAGAAGACAATGAAGTATTTCATGGTAACCTTCTCGATATCGCTTACGATTTATTTCTTATATCCGACAGGACATAATATGTGGCCGGATCCTATGCCAAGGGATAACATCCTGACATGGCTGACACAGAAGATTTACGATGCTGATCATCCGACCAACATCTGTCCTTCTGACCACGTTATCGGCGCGTTTGCCGTTGTTTTCGGAGCGAGTCAGAGTAAGAGACTGAACAAAAAGATTCCTATGGCGATCATTACGTTTATTGCACTCGGAATCACTGCATCGATATGTTTTGTTAAACAGCATTCCGCTCTCGATATTCTCGGTGCTGCACCGGTCGTTATGATCGGATATTTTGTCTGCTTCTATAAGAGGGGCGAGAAGAAGACGGATGTTAAAGCTGAAGCGTTTGATAATAAAACTGAAAAAGATAATTAGCACAGTTTTTTAAGTGCTCGAAGTTTTGATAAACTTTGCTCTGATTTTCATATGATTGATCAGTACCCTTTTTGTCGGTTTAACGGTAAAAAGGGTGCTTTTTTTATGCCGGATTATTTTTTTGAAAAAATAATATGATTATAAAATATTTCCATATTTCAGATTGTCATACATATAAAGATAAGGATTATGAGTGGTCGGAGGAATGGTTTCGGCCGGGAGGAATGGTGATTATGGTGATGTTTATGACACGGGAGGCAGGATATGGATGAGATAAGAAATTGTGCCGGTGAAGAACTGCAGTGGTTCAGGAAACTGCTTGTTGCTGACAGGCAAAATTCAGAGGAAAATACACTTTTAAAGAAGAAAATATATGATATGATAATAAGGGATTTAAACGGAGGTAACGATCATGTTTAATAATATCGCTGAAGCCGTACAGGCGGCTCTTACAGGGAGTAACGAAGGTTTTAATTATCTGTACGACAGAACTTATAAAAATAAATATTATGTAGCACTCAAGTATATGAAAAATGAAGATGCGGCAGCTGATGTACTTCAGGATTCATATATGAAGGCTTTTCAGAATCTTTCTATGCTTCAGGATCATTCGAAATTCGAGGGATGGCTTGGTATGATAGTGGCAAATACAGCCAAGAACTACCTCAAAAAGAATAATCCGGTACTGTTCTCTGAGATGGATCAGGAGACCGGTGACGGAGATATGATCGAATATCAGGATCTTCTTATAGAAGAAAGAAGGGATTTTAATCCTGAAGAGCATTATTCAAAACAGGAAGCATCGGAGCTTGTTAATGAGCTTCTTGACTCACTTTCTCCGGAGCAGAAGATATGCATGATCATGTTTTATCTTGAAGGGCAGACTGTAGAAGAAATATCAACAGCGCTGGAATGTAATAAAAATACGGTTCTTTCAAGACTCAACTATGGCAGAAAGAAGATCAAGGCTAAGGGCGATGAACTTGAGAAGAAGGGCTATAAGCTTTACAGTGTTTCGCCGGTTGCACTTCTCGCTATCCTTTTGTCCTTCGAGAAGAAGAATACTATTGCCGGCAGTGCTACAGGAGCAATTGTGAATTCATCCGCTCAGAAAACCGGTGCGGGTAGAAAGAGTTTCCTAAGTACGACAGCAGGTAAGATCACGGCTGCGGTTGCAGGTCTGGCTATTGTCGGAGGAATAACGGCTGCTGTCGTTCTGGGACTGAATAATAAGGATAAGAAAGATAAAACTGATAAGGCCGGAACAGAGTATCAGGTAAATAATGGAAGTACTGAAGTTATAACCGAAACGACGGAAGTGACTGAAGGAACAGAAACCTCCGGAGCAGACAATACCTCTGACACGTCGGATAACACCGAGAACTCTGCTGCAACATCATCTACGGATGATACAGCTGCATCAACAGAAAGCACAGAGGCACCAACAGAGGTGGCTGAGAAAGATACGAGTGAGATACTGAGAGCATATCTTGATGAAAAACTCGTTCCAAAGTATGGAGTATATGATCCTTCTCAGATGTATTTGTCTGAATCTGTAGCTGCTGAAGCGCCGACTGTTTATTCGTTTGAATATGATGAGAAGAGTGGTGAGCTTATCAGGATGGAAACGGACGTCTATGATTATGAGGGCTTCATGAAGAATTACAGCTATGATTATTCAGGTATTTATTATGCTATGATCGATGACTATAATAATGATGATCAGCCTGAACTTCTTATAATAAGAGGAACCGGCGTTCATAAGATTGAATCGGTAGGCTATGAAGCAAATGAGTATATTGCAGAACTTTATCATGTTGAAGATGACAAGGCTGTTCTTACGGCTGAAACTCCGCTGTATTTCAATGAAAACGGAATGGATGGCAAGGAAAGCTATAGGATAGATAACGTTTACACTATGACCAGAGATGGTCAGAAATGCCTGATGATTGCATATTGGGAGCCACATTCAGATGTCAGTCAGAACGATTACGCGGCAATACTGTCGCTTAAGGATCTTTCATATGTATCATACCTTCACGGTACTATGGTTCAGGAAGCGAATAATGTTATTTATTCTTCTTATGTAGAAAAGAACTTTACGGATGGTTCGACTAAGGAATACAGGGCGGATTATCGTGAGGTTAACGGAAAATGGGAGGCTGATCTCGGATTTGGTTCAATGAATGAAGAATATCTTACTGAGAGAGGCTACATGAATGATACAACCGAAATGATATTTACCATGTGTATGCTGACCGATATTTCAAGAGAATATATATTTGAAAAGAATTCAGATAATGATGAAACAACTGAAAATGAGTCGGATGGGCAGGCGATGACTGAAGAAGAACTTCTTGCTGATCTTGCAGACGAGAAAATATATTACCGTGGCGATAACAGATATGAGACGCGTGGCTTATACGTTGATAAGGATGGTAATTGTGTTTTCAGCCATAGCGATCATGAACCTTATACTTTTGAGACTACAGGTGAGGCTAAGGCTAAGATATCAAAACTGAAGCAGCTCGACGACCATACATATAGCTTCAAGATATCCAAAGTGAAGGATACATACACGGCTCATACGGATCAGGAAGAAATAGAAGATCCGAATATTGCCGGTGGATCATATCAGTATTATTATACCTATGAGGAACTGGCAGATACAGTTAAAGGTGAATACATAATATATCTTCCGGGAACACCTGTATCCGAACTGCCGCAGGACGTTTTTGTAGGAGATTCGCCTGTGCAGACTATTTGTAAATATTACGATGAGGCAACCGGAAAGACCAATAACTATATCATATATAAAAAGGGTGAAAAGTTTGCGTATTATGCGCACTGATGAAGGGGAAAAGGAGAGGATTCTATGAGGTTAAGATTAGTATTGCCAATGGCTGCACTTGGTATCGGGTTATTGATATCCGGTGGCAGGGAGTCATCGGCTGAAAGGTTAAACGTTGGTTATGAATATGCATGCTTAAATACAGAGTATGAGAATGTGTCTGTAAAAACAGGGCAAATTAATGAGACTATGAGTATCGGTAACGATGGTGCGCGGATACTGGAGAAAAAGGATACTCGTACCGGTGTTTATAAAACTAAGCATCAAAAGAAAATGTACTCATATTATGGATGGTATTACACAGAAGTAACGGATTATTGTTATCTTGTAAATGGTGAAGTTCAATATGATTATTCCGGGATGATAAAAGCCAATGGAACATATTATATGATAAGTATGGGGAGTCTCCAAAGTTCATGGAATGGCAGTTACTATGCCGATGATATGAATTTGTATTATTTTAAAAATGGAATACTTGATAAAAAGTTCAGTGGTTTTGATGATAATGGCTATCTATATTCCAAAGGTATATGCAAAAGAACGGGCAGTACCCAGAGAAAGCTTGTTAAGACAACGTTTAAAAATGAGACCACATGGTGGCTTATGCAGGATAATATGATCCTTCGCTGTGATGATATTGTTAAGAATGAAAATGGCTGGTGGAAGGTTTCTGACGGAAAGGTTGACTTTACTTATACCGGATTTGCAGAGAATGCAAATGGTACGTGGTATATTGAAAATGGCAGAATCACATTTAAAAAGAATGATGTTATAAAAGGCAGAGTTAATGGCATCGATGGCTGGTGGTGCGTCAAAAATAGCAAGGTTCAGTTCATTGATTCAGTAGAAAAGAATAAAAACGGCTGGTGGAAGATTACCAACGGTATGGTTGACTTCTACTATACAGGTATGGCTAAAAACAGTAATGGCTGGTGGCGTATTGAGAATGGTAAAGTTAATTTCAATGCAACCGGTATTTACAAAAACGAAAACGGCTGGTTCTATTGTAAGAACGGTAAGGTCGATTTTGGTTTTAATGGTATATCTAAGGTAAATGAAAAATACCATAGTACAAATGAAATAGGAAGCTGGGCGTATTGTAAAAATGGAAAGTGGTATAAGAGTTATTCGGGGCTTGCAACTAACTCAAACGGAACGTGGTGGGTTGATGAAGGCAAGATAACCTTCAATACTGCAGGAATGTATATTTCCGGTAAAAAGAGATATCTTGTGATCGGCAGTAAGGTACAGAAGGTTTATGATGATTCGAAGATGTCAGATGCCGAGTGGAAGGATATGCAGCAGACACCTAAGGTTGGAAACCTGGGTAAAAAGGCGACCATAGAAGAAACAGAGGCAATGTATATTCAGTATGTTATAAAGCGTGCAAAATATTATGCTCCAATGTATGCAGCGGAATTTGCGGCAAGAGGTCTTGCTTATGATGAGGATTTTGCGATTATCATGGCGATGGCAAAAACTGTTGAGACATATTATTGGCAGTGTGAATATCAGAGTGACTACGACAGGAGTACATATTATAACAGACCTTATGGTATATTCTATACTGGCCATACCACATGTTCGGGGGCTGCAGAGTCAGAAACCCAGGCTCTTCTTGCTCTTGGCTATAATGATGCTGTTCATACCAATAAGGATCTTTATACTCACCAGTGGGCAAATTTCTACTACAAAGGCAGATATGCTTTCGCAGATGGTGGGATAGCGTGGTTTGAAGATGATTATGAGGAAGATCCGTGGGGTGGAAAGGTAGTTATGTATAAGGCCGATGGTGGCTGCAAACTGCTTAAAGACAGTAAATGATAAATAATAGAATATAGAAAACGTTTTAGTTGTGTTTGTAACAGGATATCGTTTCATACAGAGTGAAATAAAAACGTGAGATAAACAGGTTACCGCCGGAAATATGTGTATTATATGAAGCATGTTTCCGGCGGAATGCTTAATTATCAGAATATGTAAAAGTGCCCAAAAAATGACGTAGAAATTGGTTATTTTTAACCCTAATTTTTTTTAAAAAAGCTGTTGACAAATACTTGATCAGGTGATAATCTATAAAAGCTGTCGCTGATGCAGACAAAAAACAAGAGACTGAAGAGATAAGC
>CAMNMC010000007.1 GCA_946544235.1 uncultured Lachnospiraceae bacterium
TATGATGATTGTCCGGAATATCTTGCTGATTTTCTAACATATATGCAACTGGTAAAAGCCCGCGGTGACAGAACAGTTGAAGCTTATTATATTGACCTGAGGTCATTTCTCCGGTATCTGCGAATAAAACATAAGGATATCGATACGAACAATGTTCCTTTTGAGGAGATGACCATATCGGAAGTTCCGTTTGAATATGTCAGCAAACTAAGGCTTATCGATGCTTATGATTATCTTAAATGGCTGGCAGACGAAAGATCAAACTCGGTAAAGACACGTGCGCGGAAGACATCTGCGCTAAAACAATTCTATTCTTATCTTTACCTGAAAAAGAATTCGATCCCTTCTGACCCACTGACTCAGCTTGAACTTCCGAAGCTTCCGAAGACTTTGCCTAAATATCTTTCTCTTGAAGATGCACAGCGCCTTCTTTCTTCAATTGAATCAGATCACTTTGAGCGTGATTATTGTATGATAACATTGTTCCTCAACTGCGGTATGCGTTTGTCTGAACTCTGTGGATTGGATATTGGCGATTTCAGCTTTGAGAGCGGGACAATAAGGCTTTTCGGTAAGGGTCAGAAAGAACGTGTGGTATATATCAATCAGGCGTGTATCAGTGCTCTTAAAGCGTATCTGCCTATACGTCTTTCAGTACAAACACAGGAAAAAGCTCTGTTCCTCTCGAACAGAAATACTCGTATATCACGACGAAGGACACAGGAGATAGTTGAGGAGAGCCTTAAAAAAGCGGGTCTTGGCAATCTTGGAATAACGACACATAAGCTTCGTCACACAGCCGCTACACTTATGTACCAGTACGGGAACGTAGATACCTTGGTACTTAAAGATATACTCGGACATGAAAGCCTTGCGACAACTGAGATCTATACCCATCTGAGTAATGAGAATCTGAAACAGGCCGCTGAAGCTAATCCGTTGTCAGGTCAAAAGGCAAATAAGAGTAATAAGAAAAAAGATAGGGGAGATTGATATGAGCGAGATCATAAGAAAAGATGTTAATGAGGAATGGGCGCATTCCGGTATCATCAAGGCAGGAAATAATTATTATATAAATTACTGTGCTGGTAATGTTGGCGGAACTGTCGAAGAACAGATAAACGGTGCATTCGATGAAATGGAAAAACGTCTTGCTTTGTTTGGTCTTACACTTGAAAACGTAGTTCAGATGGATTGTCTTTTCCGTGATGTGTGGAATATACCTATAATGGAAAAGGTGATAAAGGAACGATTCAATGGCAGATATCCTGTGCGTAAATCTATTCAGACTGAGTTTGCTCATATCGGCGGAGGAAACGGACTTCATTTCCAGGTTGATGGCATAGCATACAGCGATAAAAAGTAAAAATATGGATCGTATCTATAAATCAGTATATAAGATCTTATATGAAATAACGTATTATCATCATAACAAGCTGTCCCGTTCGGGCAGCTTGTTTGCATATTTGTTCTATTTTTACGTTTAAAGGTGATACAATATTCTTTTGTAAGATGTTATAATAGTTTTAATGAGCAGATTGCAGATTCGAATTATGAGATATCGAAGGAGGATATTATGCAGGATATCAGACTCAGAGATGCTAATGTTATAACGCAAAGATATATGGATTCAATATTGTTTAAAGAATGTCTTATCGATTCTGTTAAGGCGGATATAAGTATGACTTTTCTTGGTGAGAGATTCAGTATGCCTATCTTCATGCCAGCATTTTCACACCTTGGTAATATGGGCGGAAGAGAGCTTACCGGTCTGGAGGAATATTCTATTGCCGCTAAGGAAATGAATGTGCTCAATTTTGTTGGCATGATGGAAAATGATATGTTTGAACGCATCATCAGGACAGGTGCAAAGACCGTAAGGATAGTCAAGCCTTATGCAGATAATGCTAAAGTTCGCGATCAGCTGAAATTTGCAGAGGAATGCGGAGCATTTGCGGTAGGTATGGATATAGACCATATCTTCGGAGAAAAGGGTTATGATATATGTGTTGGAGAAGAAATGGCTGCTCAGACTTCAGATATGATACGCTCATATATCGAAGCATCAGGCCTGCCATTCGTAATAAAGGGCGTGTTGAGCGTTGAAGATGCAGTTAAATGTGCTGATCTCGGTGCTAAGGCTATAATAGTAAGCCATCACCACGGAAGACTGCCCTATGCTGTTCCGCCTATGATGATGCTTCCGGATATTAAGAAAGCACTTGAAGGCAGGGGAGTAGAGATAATTGTTGACTGCGGAATTGAAAGCGGAGCTGATGTATATAAATCACTTGCCCTTGGCGCTGATGCTGCTGCTATCGGCAGAGCTATGATGCCATCGCTTGAAAAGGATGGTGTACAAGGTGTGATAGATCTATTCTCATCTATAGGTGATGAGTTAAGGTATGTTATGAGTTTTACGGGATTTGCTGATACGGAGAAAATCGATTCTTCTGCACTTATATTCACAAATAATTATTAATACTGTAAAAAAGACCTCATCGGTGAGTTTACGATGAGGTCTTTGTATTATAGTATATCACTGATTTTTACGAGCCTCTGAAAAAAAGTCTGTAAAAAGTCAGCAAACTGTGATAAAATAGAATTAATATCACAGGAGGCTGATTTTTTATGGGAAGAA
>CAMNMC010000008.1 GCA_946544235.1 uncultured Lachnospiraceae bacterium
AAGCTTCACAGAGTTCTCAGAACCTCTGAGGATTGGGGCAGAATGATGGAAATAAACTGCGTGGGTGATATCAACAGAGTTATCACCGAAAGCGGTATCAACGATCTTATGCTGGTTCAGGAAGCTCTTATGGAGAAGGAGATAGCGGATATCGCGGAGAGGATCATTAAGGAGGATAAGAGAGTCATACTTATCGCCGGACCTTCATCTTCGGGCAAGACAACATTTTCTCACAGACTCAGCATACAGCTTCGTGCTCATGGTATGCATCCGCATCCGATCGCACTTGATAATTTCTTCAAGGAGAGAGATGAAACACCGAGGGACGAGGACGGTAATTACGATTTTGAATGCCTTGAAGCTATGGATCTTAAGCTTTTCGGCGATAAAATATCAGAACTTCTCGAGGGAAAAGAAGTGGATATGCCGAAGTTTGATTTTACCGCAGGCAAGAAGGTTTATGGCAATATGCTCAGCATGAATAAGGGAGATGTGCTTGTATGTGAGGGAATACATGCACTTAATCCTAAGATGTCCGAGGCTTTGCCGGAGAATGAGAAGTTCAAAATATACATCAGCGCATTAAACATGCTGAATGTAGATGAACATAACAGGATAGCTACAACAGATGGAAGACTGCTCAGACGTATCATAAGAGATGCACGCACCAGGGGGAATGATGCAAGAAGAACCATCAGCATGTGGCCATCTGTAAGAAGGGGAGAGGAGAAGAATATCTTTCCGTTCCAGGAGGAAGCGGACATCATGTTCAACTCTGCTCTGATCTATGAATTGTCGGCTATGAAACAGTATGCCGAGCCGCTTCTTTTCGCTGTTCCGCGTGACTGCGAGGAGTATCTTGAGGCCAACAGACTGCTGAAATTCCTTGATTATTTCCTGGGATTTGAAACGACAAATGTACCGCAGACTTCGATAATAAGGGAGTTCATCGGAGGCGGGTGCTTCGATATCTGAAGCATAACTATAAAAATAATGGATACATATACCATTTCAGCTGCCGAAAATACAGCTTCGCAGGTATATGTATCCATAAATAAAAAATAAATAATATTCCATAAAATATATTATTATCTTCGTATATATGGTATATGCTTCGGAATCGAAGCGACGGGAAGCTTTTTAGAAAGTGTAAGCAGAACGATAAGCCGGGTTATGTCGTTGGGTAATCATCTATCTAGGGTCTGCGTTGCCGCAGATCTCAAGCGACCTACCTGAAGTATGGCGGGCAGCCATATGGCCTCGTTTTGGTCTTGCTTCGAATGGGGTTTACAGAGCCTCGTCTGTTACCAGCCGAGCGGTGAGCTCTTACCTCGCCTTTCCACCCTTACTGCCGGAGCAGCGGTTTATTTCTGTTGCACTTTCCGAGGGTCACCCCTCCCGGACGTTATCCGGCATCCTGCCCTGTGAAGCCCGGACTTTCCTCATATGATATCATTTCCCTGTTTAGGGATGATATATCATCCGCGATTACCTGTTCTGCTTACGGAGACGATAATAACATATTTGAAAAAAGGTGTCAAAAAGTGAAGGTAAAAAATGTATTAATATCTATTTTAACAATTCTATTTATCATTTCTGCTGTCTGTATGGGCGTCAATCCGTCGGAGAGTAATGCGGCGGCTGATGTTCTGTTGACGAAGAATCCTACGACTACTCAGTACAGAGGTAACGATGAGGAAGCTACGGAGAAGAGTGAAGAACCTGACACGAGCAATGTTCAGGGAAACAGAAGCTTCCGTCTTGATGCCACTGCAAGGAGAGTAACCGGAGGAGCAGGATGTTATGATGTTACGATCACGGCATACAGCGCAGCGGTCGATTTCTCGGGCTATATCAGAATGTCGATCATCAATTCTTCAGATGATTCGATAGCTTATGATACAAGGATCAATCTCCCTGAAAAAACTGAAAAAAGCTTTGTTCTCAGAATACCGAATGAAGGATATTTTGACATTAATTTCAAGGTTATCATCAGTATTCTCGATGAAAATATGAATGAGGTTTATACGTTAAACAGTAATGATCTGTTTGTTAAAGCTGATGAAGAAGCAGTATTTGTCGGCGTTCTTTCAAGTGATTTTGATAAGCTTTCATACCTGGCCATAGATGGCTGGGAGCTTGACAGGCTGAAGGACAGATATGAGGTCAGACTTGTAGAACTTAATGAGAATAATATCATTGATGAGCTTGACAGACTCAGTTATATCGTTATCGATGATTACGATACCTCGAAGCTTGACGCGAGCACCATAAAACAGATTGAAAACTATGTTCAGAGTGGAGGAATACTGTTCCTTGGCACCGGCAAGAATGAGGATAAAACCCTGAAGGGCTTCGGAAAAGATTATATCGATGCCGAGATCACAGGGCATGGTCTGCAGCAGACCTACGTATATACCATGGATGCCATTCAGGATCTGACATGCTCAACGATCAATTACGGATATTCCTATTCATATACATCATATTCAATTCCGGGAATGTATAAAAGAGACGGAAAAGGAGTTATTCTCCTTTCCGAGATAAGCTTCCTGGATCCGGATTTCTACAATTTAACTGCTGTGGATCAGCTTGTATATAATACCTACGTTGACAGCTATAATTCTTCCGGATTTTATTATGATGATCAGACCAAAGGTGTGAGCCTGAGCAGCGTACAGCAGTATTTTAAGAGCATAGAGGGCTTTAAGAAAGTAAGCATAGGCGGTCTCAAATGGATAGTATTTATATACGTACTCATAATCGGACCGGTACTTTATATCATACTCAGAAAGACAAATAAAAGAGAATATTTCTGGATCGCAATTCCGGCAGTAACGATAATCTTCATAGGAGTTATCATGATCTACGGCGGAAGGTTCAGACTTTCCAATAAAAATGCGGCAAATGTTACGGTTGCAAGTGCTGACGGTAAGGGACTGAGAAGAACCTATATGTCAATCTTCTCAAGCAAGTCAGGTGATATTTCCGTAAATCTGAACGAGACAATAAACGGACTGGGACCTGTATTTAAGGAATACGGTAATTACAACGGAAGAAATATCACCGATTATCATGTGAAATATGATGGTGGTCAGACCCAGATAAGCCACGATGGAGACAGCAGCTTTGATAAGGGTTATCTTATCGGCCTTTCGGAGAATCATCCTTCGGGCAGGCTTTCGTTACAGTATTCGACAGGATGGTCGATAGGAATTGGCGGAACGCTTAATAATGAAACCGAATACGATTTTGATTATGTTCTGATCAAGAAAGGATCAGAGGTTGTCGTTGTTAAGGGACTTGAAGCAGGCGATATACTTGCCGTTTCATCAAATATTGTCTATTCAGGATATTATTACTGGGCAGGTGACAATGCTGAGGTTGCTCAGAGGTATAAAGACAGCAAGAAGGTGGACTACAGAAAGCTTGCAGCTCTCTTCCTTGCCCTTGATGATGTCAGCAGTAAGGGAGACTATGTGATAATCGGCCTCACCTCTGAATACGATACCTTTACAAAGGGTGATGTAAACGAGCTTTCCTACGGATGTATCTATAGTATCGGAACCATTGAATAAGCGGAGAATACAGGAATGTTATATATATCAAATCTTGTAAAATATTATAAAACCTTTCCGGCAGTTAAGTGTATAAATCTGCATGTTCCGAAGGGAGACCTCTTCGGCTTTGTGGGACCGAACGGCGCCGGAAAAACAACGACCATAAGGATGGTCAGCGGACTTCTCAGACCAACCTCCGGCGATATCTGGATCAACGGCATTAATCAGAAGCAGAGCATGGATATGGTTAAGAAATCCATAGGCTATGTTCCGGATTTCTTCGGAGTTTATGACAATCTGAAGGTCAGTGAATACATGGAGTTTTACGGTTCACTTTACGGCATCAGCTACCGCGATGTTCAGAATATGACTGGCGGCCTGCTTGAACTCGTAAATCTTACAGATAAGATCGATGAATATGTGGACTCCTTATCAAGAGGTATGAAGCAGAGACTCTGTGTTGCCAGAGCGCTTCTGCATAACCCGGAACTCCTTATACTTGATGAGCCTTCATCGGGACTTGATCCGAGGGCAAGAGTTGAGATGAAAGAGCTCTTAATGAACCTTCAGAGCATGGGGAAAACGATCATCATCAGTTCACACATCCTTTCTGAATTATCCGAAATGTGTAACAGTATCGGAATCATGAATCAGGGAAGGATAGTAACTGCAGGAACCATTGATGATATTCTCGGAAGAGGAAGGGAAAATGCAAGAGTCATCATTGATATCAAGGGCGATACAGCTCCGGCAGCGATAAAAGCAAAGGAATTTCCATGTGCAACACTTGAGTCGGTCAGAGAGAATCAGATCATTATTTCAAACAGCGGAACTGATGAGGATATGAACAGATTTATAGGAAGTCTGATATCAGACGGTATCATAATCACAGGCTTCAGAAAAGAAGAAAACAGTCTTGAAACACTTTTCATGCAGCTTACAGGGGAGCGAAAAGAAAATGCAGGTTAATCCTATTACAAAAAGAGAAATAAAAATAACAGCGAGAGGGATGAGGTTCTTTATAGAAATCCTTGTGTTTGAGGTTATACTCATGCTCACCTTCATCGTAGCTCTGAATTCCATCTTCGGATCGGGAAATGTGAGTTCATCTGATTATAACCGTTTCAGCAGGCTTTTTCCGACGGTTGCCATAGCAGAGCTTATTATTATGAGCTTTGTCATCCCGGTAATGACCGGTGCGGCTATTTCCGGTGAGAAGGAACGTCAGACCTTTGATATCATGCTTACTACAGCAATCAAGCCTTTCCAGATAGTCTGGGGCAAGCTACTTTCGGTTATCGTAAGAATAATGATGTTTGCTATAGCAGCCATACCGCTCATGGCAGTATCGTTCGTAAGCGGAAGCATATCCTGGGGAGTGCTCTTCGCCTATATAGGAATGGTTACGGTATATGCCTTCTTCTCGGCAAGCATAGGTATATTTGCCTCATCGGTATGCAGAAAATCCATGACAGCGATAATCTTCTCATTTGTGATCCTTTTCTTTGTCACACTGGGAACGCTGCTCATAGCTTTCTTTGAGATGGTTATTTTTTCGAAGCTTCTTTTTGGAAGTCTGCTTCTTCTGATCAATCCTGTTATGTATTTCGGAATACTTTTCTCGATTGCATCAGGAAGTGAAAAGGCTTTCAGTCTGGTGAAGAGCCTTGACAGTATGGAAATAAATGCAAATGCAGGATGGCTTATAGCGGCGACCTTCTTATATATCGTTATTGCCATACTTTTTATGGTATTTTCTGCAAGGAAGATCAATCCTGTGAAGGGAAAGAAAGTTTGATAAGCAGTGTATAAACAGAGCAGGACAGGGTGGTGAGACTATGAGCGATAAGGAATATATCAGAAATCTCGTAAAAAAACATAAAAGTAAAATGAACGCCGTAGGTATAACAAGGTGGACGATAATCTGTCTGTCCGCCGGATTGCTTGCGGCTCTTTTAGTTGAACTGTATTCTTTCATATGGCCTTTCTACTATGCGGATATCGTTGCGATAGTACTGATGGTTCTGGGTGCGGCGGCAGGTCTTGTTATCGGCTTTATGAAGAGAAAGACTGAGCGTGAGGCTGCGCTTGATATCGACAGCGCCGGCTTCAGGGAGAGGATAGTCACAGCCTATGAAGGGCTTGATAAGGATGATGCTATTTATGAAATACAGAGGAAGGATGCCGTTAAGGCCGCAAAAGCCGGAGCATCGAAGATAAAGGTTAAGAGAGAAGGGCTTCCGAAGCTTGTATGCGTATTTACCTTCCTTTTTGCAGCAGTAATAACCTCCTTCTTTCTTCCTTCCAAAACAAAAGCACGTGCGAAGGAAATACATATACTTAATCAGAAGATAGATGACAAGAAGGATGATATAGATGATCTTAAGGATGAGCTTGATAAGCTGAAGGACGAGCTGAAGGACAGCCTGACTGATGATGAGAAGAAGAAAATACAGGATATGATCGACTCTCTTGAGGCATCAAAGCAGGAGCTTGATAAGGCTGAAACTCAGGAAGAGTATGATGCGGCGAAGGATAAGCTTGATTTCAAGCTGGATGATATAAGCGAAAAGCTTGATAATATGGCAAATGTCAAGGAGAAGATCGATAATGATCCGGATAGTGCCCAGAGGATGAGAGATGCCGCTCAGGAGGCTGAGAAGAAGAAAGAAGACAGTACGACTGAGCAGAATACCGGAAGCGGCCAGCAGGGCGGTAGCACGGATACGCAGCAGGGCGGCGGAACAGACACACAGCAGGGCGGCGGAACGGACACGCAGCAGGGCGGCGGAACAGATACGCAGCAGGGCGGCGGAACAGACACGCAGCAGGGCGGCGGAACAGACACGCAGCAGGGCGGCGGAACAGACACGCAGCAGGGCGGCGGAACAGATACGCAGCAGGGTGTTGGAACAGATACGCAGCAAGGCGGCGGTGAAGGTCAGAATCCCGGTGGAGAAGGCCAAAATCCGGGCGGCGAAGGTCAGGATCCGGGAACAGGTCAGCAGCCGGGCGGAAACGGCCGAGGTGAAGGAACTGCAAATAATGATCATGATTATGTGAGTATACCGGGAAGTCAGGATGTCGATATTGAAGGAAATGGCAGCGGAACAGGTGAGTCCGGCTACGGAAGTACAGATAACGGACCGGCATGGTCAGGAAATCATGTGAATTATGATGAGGTGATAGGCAGATATGAGCAGGACGCCTATGAAGGAATAGAAAGTGGTAAATATCCATCCGGCATGGAGGATGTTATCAAGGATTATTTTGGAAATCTTTTGGAGGATTAGTATGGAATTCAGCGAACTTCAGCAGCGAATCTCTCAGTGTGAGGCTGAGATCGGTAAAGAGATAATAGGACAGAAGGATGTTGTCAGAACAACGCTTCTTGCGCTTCTGACAGGCGGAAATGTACTTCTTGAAGGTATGCCGGGACTCGGCAAGACCAGACTTGTAAATACGATCAGTAAGGTTGTCGGTCTTCCGTTCAAGAGGATACAGTTTACTCCGGATCTTATGCCGGGTGATATCACCGGTACAAATATAATCGAGCACTCAGAGCAGGGCAACACCTTCAGATTTGAACCGGGTCCTATATTTGCAAATCTCATCCTTGCGGACGAGGTGAACCGTGCGACTCCGAAGACCCAGTCAGCACTCCTTGAGGCGATGCAGGAGCATACGGTAACAGTCGGAAATACAAGCTACAGGATCGATGAACCTTTCCTTGTTCTTGCTACGGAGAACCCTATAGAGACTGAAGGAACCTATCCTCTTCCTGAGGCTCAGCTGGACAGATTTATGTTCAAGATACTGGTTCCTTTCCCTAGCAAGGATGAGCTGAGAGGAATAGTCGGACTTACCGAGGGAATGAATCAGGAAAGTGCGGCACGTGTAATAGACAGAGACATGCTGCTCGCTGCTAGGGATGCGGTTAAG
>CAMNMC010000009.1 GCA_946544235.1 uncultured Lachnospiraceae bacterium
GACTATTTCAACTGCCTTACGGTCGGCAGCGTTATGAGACCTGTAACAGATAAGCATCAGGTTTCAAGGGCTAAGCTTGCATATCTTATCGATGCAACGGCAGCTCCTGTATGTATTATCGCACCTATTTCATCATGGGCAGCAGCTGTATCGGGCTTTGTTAAGGATGAGAACGGTCTCAAGCTTTTCATCAGCTCTATTCCATATAACTATTATGCAATACTTACCATCGTCATGATGGTTTCACTTACAATATTTAAGGCTGATTTCGGTCCGATGGCCAAGCATGAGAGAAATGCTCTTAACGGTGATATCTACACCACAGCGGACAGACCGTTTGAGGCTTATACAGATGACAAGATAAATACAAGAGGAAGGGTTATTGACCTTGTGATCCCAATCGTATCACTTATCGTTTGCTGCGTTATCGGTATGATCTACACGGGCGGCTTCTTCGATGGCGAGAGCTTTGTTGATGCATTTGCCAACAGTGATGCTTCAGTAGGACTTGTTTATGGTTCGTTCTTCGCGCTTATAATCACTGTTATACTTTATCTTATAAGAAACGTGCTTTCATTTAGAGAGTGCATGGACTGCGTACCTGAGGGCTTCAAGGCTATGGTACCTGCGATCCTCATACTTACCTTTGCATGGAGCCTTAAGGCTATGACAGACAGCCTCGGTGCCAAAGAATTCGTTGCGGGACTTATCTCTAGCGATAATGCTTCGGATCTTATGAACTTCCTTCCTGCAATAATCTTCCTGATCGCATGCTTCCTTTCATTTGCAACAGGAACTTCATGGGGAACCTTCGGTATACTTATTCCTATAGTTGTTGATGCATTTAACGGTGAAGACAGAAACCTTATGATCATTGCTATCTCTGCTTGTATGGCAGGTGCAGTTTGCGGCGATCACTGTTCACCGATTTCGGATACGACCATCATGGCCTCGGCGGGTGCTGAATGTAACCATGTTAATCATGTTTCCACACAGCTTCCGTATGCAATTGTTGCGGCTGTCGCATCAGCGCTTACCTTCCTGGCTGCCGGATTCATCAGAACAGCATGGATAAGTCTTATAATAGGTATTGCCATCATGGCAGTATGTATCTTCATTATAAAGACTCTCAGTGACAGAAAGAAGATTGAGTTCCCGGAGAAGATTCCGATGGATGAAGAATAAATACTAAATACAAAAGCGCAACAAAAGGCACCGAAAGGTGCCTTTTGTTGCGCTTTTGTTATATTGTTTGTGTTACTATTACAATGATGATAAAATGATAACTGTGTAAATCAATCATAAATAGAAACATATTACATTGGAGGGAATAATATGCCGGCATTTAAAGATTTGGAACTCAGATCAAAGTTTGATCGTATAGACAAGCTGTCAAGGTATCTTGAAAGAAATATGAAGGACTTTCATAATACCTTTGTACTTTATAAAGCTCATTATACGGGATTAAAGGATAAGCTCGATGTGCTTTACAGGATGAATGAATATGATATCATCCGCAAGATGAGTGCGGCTGATATTGAGGACCTGAAGAACATGTATCGCAGCTGCGTGGAGATAGTACAGCATCAGAAGGAGCAGATGCATGTCTGGGCTCAGGCTAATGGTATTTCTGAGAATGTCATTAATAAAGCTGACAGATATTTTACAGAAATAAATGAGTTGTTTACAAAAGATAAGGTTATCATTGATACGCTTGACATTAATGATGATCTCAGCCTTCCTGCGGCAGTTTACAAGAATTCCTACGAGCTGGCTCATAATATGCCTAAAAAGGATGTTTCGTTTGAAGAATATCGGAAGATCATGAAAACGACAAATACTACAGAGGATGCTCTTGTAGAGAAATATATGAAGAGCGATTCCGAGAAGATCCGTCGCGACTGCATTGCCAGAATGGAGAAGCATCCAAGTATTTATGAGTATACTTCTATGCCTGCGGATGCAATATATGCAGTAAATACAGGCGATGAAACTATTATAAATGAGTATCTCACAACTCATGCCGGTGTTCTCACATTCACTCAGGAGATGAAGCTGAAGAAGCAGATCGAAGCGGTAAAGCTTGCGGATAAGATGCAGTCATATGCAGAGTTCTTTATGGAAGCGGGAGATGATATCGGAGAAAAGCCGAAGGTATTTCGTCCGAGCGATGCAAAGGAGCCTGATGCATGTGAGCTTGATATTGCTCTTCCTGAATTTCAGACAAGCAGTCAGGGCTGCTGGTCATGCGCTGCCCAGATGCTCATAAACAGCCGTGGAAATAAAGAGGTAACACAGGAGAACGTACGTGAATACAGAGCAAAGCTTACACAAGCTGAGATAGATGAGGACAAGAGACTTATCCATCAGCAGTATAATTATGATTCGGGTAAGAACTTCATGAATATGAGTGATCCCGTACTTGCTTATGCACCGAATTCGATGGTGCATGAGCTTACCATTCAGCAGTATCTCCGTCCGGAAGAGAAGAAAGGAATATCTGCTGAGAGATACCTGGAAAATACTGTCGAAGTAGTTAAGAAGAGCATCAAGCATGCGATAACGGTTGATCATTCACCGGTCGCATTTAATAAACAGGGACATTATATCATTATCATAGGTATTGATGGTGATACCGTTAAATATAAGGATAGCCAGAAGAGGCCGGGAACAACACCTAACCAGACTCATACGGCGAGCTTAAAGCAGCTTGTTGCAGCTCAGGTAGTGAATAAAGATATAAGCAAAAGAAAAGGACTTGAGATTTCCTGGGTTTCGGACATCAAGCTTTCGAAGGATGGCAGGACGATACATGGTATTCCAAGTAAATATACCAAAATGAATGACGATGGATCTCTTCAGCTTCCGCCTTATGATATTCAGATATTCTCAGATGAGGCTAATCGTACAGGTATCAACAAAAAAGGTGTCAGGCTTTATCGTCCGGGAGGAGATGAGGATAATTTCCTTAAAAACAATGAAGAAAGTGTTTATTCGGACGGCGGCATAGTTAAGATGGAAAAGGTCTATATGCCGAAGCAGCTGAATGCCGAATATCTGAAGAAGATGGCTGAAAAAAGATCTGAAGAGGATGAGGCATCTCTGGATATTCTTGATAAGGAGTTCTGGGGTGTAGATAATTCTATAGAGATAGAGCGTCCGGATCTCAATAATAATATTTTAAATGATAATAACATTGATGGAAATAATATCGGGAATGCAGCGGACAATAATGATGCAGTGAACAATGCCGCTAACAACAATGCCGTTAACAATAATGCAGCTAATAACAATGCGGCTAATAATAACGATGCAAACAATGCCAGAAATAATCAGGCCGGAGGAGGCGAGGCTGCAGAAGAAACGGATGAGGAATATTTTCCGCATTACAGTCTCTCTGAAATAAGTGCCGCAACAGAATTGCTTGCAGATGAAATAGAAGAGCATAAGATATCTGGCTTAATTTCACAGTATCAGCAGTACAATAATCTGAGTACCCAGCTTCAGGAAATACATGATCTTGCTGAGCAGGGAAGAAAAAGTGCGCTTAAAAATGACGGTACATTTGGTTATAATGAGATGAAGCGGCTTGTGGAAATGCTCAATTCGGCTATTGATACGTCTTATGAATATCTGATGGCTAAGTTTGAGGATCTTCAGGATGCTCCGTTACAGAAGTTTGATTCAAAAAAGCAGAAAAATGAACAGCCGCGTATAAGGGCGATGTTAAATACTTATGACAAGCTTACTGACATAAGAAACTCTCTTGTCGGTGGTGAAAATATGGCTGCCAGGAAGGCTGAAAAAGATAATATTTTAAGAAATTTCAAGGCAAGTATACTAAATAACGGAATCGACAGTAAAAAACAGCAGGATGATTCCTTTAAGGATAGAGATCCGGCTGTTGATGACGTCAGAAAACAGATTACGGAAATTGAAGCTATTATGGGTATTCAGCCTGTATTTCTGGATTCCTTCAAAGATAAGCACAGGATAAAGTATGAAGTTAAAGGTGGTAAAAAGGTTTCAACTTTCTATAACATCAAAAGCTTCAGTAATGGCTTTAAAGCTATAGGGTCAGATTATGAGGGGGCAAAACTTTCTAACAAGGACTTTAGTGCACTCAGTTTTGCTGCGTCAACTACAAGAAAGGTATACGAAAATCTGGATAAAAAGATCATTGAGAAGGATGATCAGAAATATCATGACAAGGAAACCAGATATACGCTTAACTGTAACAGGCTGACATATAGCACTGCGTCCACAATTGATTATCCGTTATCTTTCTATATTGGTCAGATTTCTGATTCCAGAGATTATGCGAAGGAAGCGCTTGAAAGCTATGAAAATGGTAATAAGGAACCATTGGCAGCACTTATCACGGAGGGTATCAAGAACTTTAACAGAATAGCGCTTTATGGTCAATATGAGTCATTAGCGAATCTGACTGTGTACAGCGAGATGGGACAGCGTATGACTGCTATGCTTGACAGGGATCCCGAGCTCTTTAAGATTTCGGTTGATAAAGGTCTTACCGGAAAGGATATATCATTTATCAGATCCATGGGAACGGTTGGGCATAACATGAGTAAATATGATAGACTGGATCGGCTTATTAATAAGGCCGGACAAGGTATGATTGAACTGAACTGGTCGGATGCTCAGAAAGAGGAGTATTATACAGATTGTCTTATGGCTATGCGTTTTCTTGAAAACAGAGAAGCTATTAACATGGATATAGACAGTAAGCCGGAGTTTATTAGCGATATAGCTGAACGCGATAAGAAAGCAAGAGAAATA
>CAMNMC010000010.1 GCA_946544235.1 uncultured Lachnospiraceae bacterium
TGTGGTATGTTGAAAAGGGTATCGTTGTATTTGCCGGTACGGGACTTAAAAAAATGTCAGATGGAAACTGGTATAATTTTAAGGGAAGCCGACTTGTTCCATATGCCATTGCTAAAAATGCCAATGGAACATGGTATGTAAATTATCAGGGCAGAGTTGATTTTTCATTTACAGGTCTTGCTTATTGTAATGATGATGACAATGAGTGGTATGTAAAAAAAGGAAGGATAGACACATCATTATCTGGTCCTGTTAAATATGATGATGGCTGGGGAGAAACATATATACTGCTTGATCATGGTAAGTTAAACACAAAATCAACAGTCAAAAAGCTGAATGGTGACTGGGTATGCTTTGTAGGCGGATACCTGGATGATGATTATACCGGAGCAGCAAAGAATGAGAGCGGTATCTGGTATGTAAAAGATGGCAAGGTTGATTTCTCATATACCGGTATGTATGGACCAAACAGCGTTAAGAACGGTAAGTTTACAACGAATTATACAAACCTTTACGAGACGTATGAGGACAAATACATAAGAGTCTTTGGTGAATCAGATAATATTCCTTGGAGAGGCGATGCTCAGTACAGCAGTCAGGCTGAGGCTGACAGTCATATGACGGAGATTACCATCAAAGCATGGGATTTTGTCAGCGGTACTTCAGGAGAAAAGTACACCAGAACCTTTACTATCGAGGTTAATAAAGCTGTAGCTCCTTCACTCAAGAAGGCATTTGATGAGATCTATGCACTGCCTGAAAAATTCCCTATCCATGCTCTGGGCGGAAATGATGGTAAATATACAAGCGGTCAGCATGGAAGCGGTCTTGCAGTAGATATTAATCCTAACGAGAATTATGAAGCATATGTCAATGATGATGGTTCGGTTACCATTACCTGCGGATCATTATATGAGCCGGGCGTTAATCCTTATTCAATCGCAACCAATGGTAATGTTGCCAAGATACTGAATAAGTATGGCTTTACACAGGGTGACTGGGGCAGTAAGGTTGACTATATGCACTGGTCATATTTCGGGAACTAAAAATAGACTAAGATCGAATGCTGTATGCATTTGAAAAACAGTAACGGCAACAAAAAAGATCGGATATGATCCGATCTTTTGGAAAGTGCCGGCAGTGGGACTTGAACCCACACGCGGTTACCCGCAACAGATTTTGAGTCTGCATCGTCTGCCATTCCGACATGCCGGCTTATTGACACATTGAGAATCTTAACATAGCCGAAAGGCTCTGTCAAATCAAAATACATTTTTATCTGCCTGTAAGGCAGGATATTTCAGGAGGTTTTTTATGAAGATACTTGTTTCTGGCGGAACCGGCTACATCGGTTCACATACCGTGGTTGAACTTTTAAACAACGGTCATGAGGTTGTTATATTTGACAACCTTTATAATTCCAGCATCGAAGTGCTTGACAAGATCAAAGAGATCACCGGCAAAGACGTTAAATTTTATAAGGCAGATATGCTGGATCCGGAATCAATGAGAGTTATATTTGAGGAGAACACATTTGATGCCGTTATCCATTTTGCAGGACTTAAGGCGGTTGGCGAGTCAGTTAAGAAGCCTCTTATGTATTATGAAAATAATATCGGAGGAACTCTCAATCTCTGCAAGCTTATGAATGAGTATGGCTGTAAGAGGATCATATTCTCTTCTTCAGCAACTGTTTACGGCAATCCTGCATTTATTCCTATCACTGAAGAGTGTCCAAAGGGCATCTGTACCAATCCATATGGCTGGACAAAGCATATGATAGAGCAGATACTTACTGATTTCTATACGGCTGACAATGAATGGAGTGTTATACTTCTCAGATACTTCAATCCGATAGGAGCTCATGAAAGCGGTCTCCTTGGTGAAGTTCCAAATGGTATTCCAAATAATCTTATGCCTTATATCATGCAGGTTGCTTCAGGAAAGCTTCCTGAGCTGGGCGTATTTGGTGATGACTATGATACTCCTGACGGAACAGGAGTAAGAGATTATATCCATGTTGTTGATCTTGCCCGCGGTCATGTTAATTCAGTTGATAAGGTTATGAGCGGCACAGGCGTTAACATATATAATCTTGGTACCGGTATCGGATACAGCGTACTTGATATCGTAAATGCATTTAAGAAAGTTAATAATATCGATGTTCCTTACAGCATTAAGCCAAGACGTGAGGGCGATATAGCCATGTGTTACGCAGATCCTGCAAAGGCTGAAAAGGAACTCGGATGGAAGGCACAGTATGATCTTACCAAGATGTGTCAGGATTCATGGAATTTTGCAAAGACTTATTATGCTTCTGATGATAAATAATATATTAGGAGTGATCTGAATATATTTACTGGTTTATAAGGTTTATATGATCAAACAGGTGAAATATGAGCTACAGAAAAGAAAGAAAGAAAAAACTTGCGATAATATATGTTGTAGGTACTCTTGTAGTCCTGCTTACGGCAGCTGTTTTTATTGCTTTGCTAAAATCCGATAAAGAAGAGCTTCGTAATGAGGGGATCAAAGAATACAAAGCCGGAAGATACGATAAGGCAATCGAGCTGTTCAAGGAATCGCTTGATGAAAGTCAGCTTTTCTCGGAAAAGATGGATCTTGATACAAGGATGTATCTGGGCACTGCACAGCTTAAACTCGGGCAGTACAGAGAGGCTGAAGACACATTTATCAGAGTGCATAAGGATAATGACGGAACACTTGATGACAATAAGATAAATATGTTTCTGGGTATTGCCGAGGCTATGCAGGGATATGGTGACTATTCTCCGGAAACTGTCATTCCAAAGTTTGAAGAGGCTGTCAAAGCCGGCAATTATTCCGCACTTCTTTATCTTGCGTCCTGCTATTATGAAACAGAGCAATATGATGAAATGATTCAGGCGTATATGGATTATATTGAGCATGTAGGCCTTAATACCTATGTGGCATATCAGCTTTCGTCATATTATCTGAGAACTGGAGATTATGAAGCTGCTCTTCTCTATGTAAATGATGGACTTGCTGCTTCCGATGATCTTTACACGGGTGAACTTCAGTACAATCAGGCTGTATATTACGAGAAGCAGCATGATTATAAGAAGGCTTATGAGCTGATTAATGATCTGTACAAGAGTTATCCTGAAAATGAGGAATACAGAGCGGAATATGATTACCTCTATACAAGAGTAAACATCAATCCAAATCCGGTACATATTATTGAAGAAGAGGAAGAAGAGTAGTGGCGGTATTACCTAAGGCTTTTGCTGATAATATGATAAAGATGCTCGGAGAGGAAGAATTTGAGCTTTACAAAGCTTCACTTCAAAAAGGTCTCAGACATGCTCTCAGAGTAAATACAAAAAAGATCAGTGTGGATGAGTTCCTGAAAATATGTCCTGCTGAACTGACACCTGTTCCGTGGTGCAAAAACGGCTTTTATTATGATGAAGAAAGCTTTCAGGCTTCGAAGCATCCGTATTATTATGCCGGGCTGTATTATCTGCAGGAACCGAGCGCCATGCTTCCGGCCTCTGTACTTCCGGTTGAAGAAGGTGACAAGGTGCTTGATATCTGTGCCGCACCGGGAGGAAAATCAACGGAGCTGCTGCAGCATATTGGGAAGAACGGATATCTGGTTTCAAACGATATCAGCGCATCCAGAGCCAAAGCTCTTCTTAAGAATCTTGAGGTTTTTGGAGCTGAGAATTTGCTTATTACCTGTGAGAGTCCGGACAGGCTGAGTGCTGCCTTTCCGGAATACTTTGATAAGATACTTATCGATGCGCCATGCTCAGGCGAGGGTATGTTCAGAAAATCCTCTGCCATGATAAGTTCATGGAATGAAGACAGACCAAAAGAGTTCTCAGACATTCAGAAAAGCATATTACGTGAAGTTGTAAAAGCTTTAAAACCGGGTGGAACAATTCTGTATTCCACCTGTACATTTAATTCTCTCGAGGATGAGAAGAGTGTTGAATATCTCCTTTCCCTGGATGAGAGACTTAAGATAATACCTTTTGATGTATATCCGGGCTTCGTTCCGGGAAATAATGCGTGGGGCGAAACAAATGTTGCTGATATTGACAAAACCATGCATCTTTTCCCACATAAGGTTGAAGGAGAAGGGCATTATGTATCGCTGATCAGGAGTGTTCCTTCAGATGATGGTTCAGAATCAGCTCATTCTCATGTTCCTGTGCATAGTACTAAAAGAACGAAGCTGTCTTCTGAAATTCAGGAATTTGTTAAACATATAAATAAAAAATATAATACAGATCGCTTTGAACTGCTTGGCGACAGGCTGTTTTATATTCCCGATGGCTGTCCGGAAGCATCCGGGCTCAGGATACTTAGAAGAGGACTTCTGTTCGGTGAACAGAAGAAGAATCGTTTTGAGCCGAGCCAGGCGCTTGCCATGACTTTACGATGTGATGATTTCGATAATGTCATCTGCCTTGATAAGGACGATATCAGAGTTATCAAATATCTCAGAGGAGAGACTATCGAGCTTTCGGAGAATGAGGCTGCAGATAAACGCGAAGGATATATTCTTATATGCGTTAATAACTATCCTCTCGGCTGGGGCAAGCTTTCAAAAGGTCTTATAAAGAACAAATATCTTCCGGGCTGGAGGATGATGTAGGATTAATCCTTTTTACACCGGCTTGATTATTATAGGCTGGTCATATGGATTTGAGGATTGGTTATAGGTATGAGCAAAAAGGATCCCGGTGAAAAAAATATAGTTAAGAATAATGATAAAAGGAAAAAACCAAATAAGGGTGAGTATGGATATGCTGCAAGATATAAAAACAGAAAGATCATACTTACACTTATCTGTTTTTGTTGTATAGTCATCGATGTTATGATCGGGCTTATCATGTTTCAGACCAGAGCAACGCTGTTCACTATTGTTGCCTGTGTTATGTCACTGCCGTTCGCCAAAAATCTTATCGGCTATATAATGGTCGTTAAATTCAAGCCTCTTACAGAAGAACAACATGAGAAGGCTGTGAGTATGGGCAGAAATGAAGATGCGCTTATGTGCTACGATATTTCGATTTCCGATACGGAAAAAATGTATTTCTTCCCATGCGTTGCAATTTATGGTAATAATGTCATAGGCCTTGCACAGGCTATGAAGGGAGAGTCTGTTGACAGCTTTGATATTAATAAAAAAGCAGCAACTGGCAGAGATATTCATCATATAGAATATTTAAAGAAAAACGAGAAAACTCTTGCTATGATAAATGATAACAGCAGGATCAAGGCACGTATCGTTGTATGTCTTACACTTC
Organism: uncultured Lachnospiraceae bacterium; assembly: GCA_946544235.1. Classification (GTDB taxonomy): domain Bacteria; phylum Bacillota; class Clostridia; order Lachnospirales; family Lachnospiraceae; genus Eubacterium_Q. The sequence goes on from CAMNMC010000010.1 coordinate 5,304, forward strand.
AGGATATGGAGAAGGAATTATATAAGGTTTCTTCAAATGCTGAGCATAAGACTGATTCAAAGAGACATAATGAGTCTGTTTTAAAGGAAAGACTTCTTGAGATGGGTGTTTGATCTGCCAGACGGCAAATGCGCGATGATAATTGATATAATGAAATCCCAGGAAGAGATACAAATTATTTTGATGATTGAGGAATAATGATTTGAGGCAGTTCGAGATAAAAAAGCAGGATGAGGGTCAGAAATTAAAAAAACTATGTTTTCGGATTCTTGACATGGCTCCTCAGTCCTTTACCTACAAGATGCTTCGCAAGAAGAATATAACACTAAATGATAAGAAGGCTGATGGAGATGAGGTTCTTCGTTGCGGAGATATAGTTAAGTTTTATCTTGCGGATGAAACGTTCGACAAGTTTTCTTCACATTCCGAAGCTGAAAATAGAAGTGCCGGAGATACGGTGAATCGTAGTGATGATGTATCATCCTCAAATGTTTCATCCTCAAAAAATACCGAACCAGGGAATAACACTTATAATAAAAACAGGCTTTCAGAAGAAGATATTATATATATCGATGATGATATAATGCTCATAAATAAAAAATATGGAGTTTTGTCGCAGAAGGCTAAAGCTGATGATATTTCTGTAAATGAAATGATGCTGTCTTATCTTAAGGAAAAAGGTCTGTGGAATGAAAGTACCTTTAAACCATCGGTTTGCAACAGACTTGACAGAAATACAACCGGAATCATTCTTGCCGGTATATCAATAAAAGGACTTCAGTTTCTTACCGGTGCAGTCAGAGACAGAAAGATTGATAAATTCTATCGTACGATATGTACTGGCAGATTTGAAAAGTCCTGCCGAGTGAGATCGTATCTGTCGAAGGATGAAAAGAACAACACTGTCAAAGTCATAACTGAGACTGAATATCGTGCATCAGGTTCTCCTGGGAACTATAATCTGATAGAGACAGAATTCAGACCTGTATCATATTCTGTAGACGGACAGCTGACCTTGCTTGAAGTAAAACTGATAACAGGAAAGTCTCATCAGATAAGAGCTCAGCTTGCCAGCCTTGGTCATCCGATAATCGGTGACAGAAAATATATCGGTGATGCAGAATTAACTTCGTCTAAAAGCAGAAACGGCCAGGCAGGCAGAATGAAAAAGGATATTTACGGCCTTAAAGCGCAGCTGCTCCATGCATACAAAATAAGCTTTCGAGAGGGCTGCGAGAAGTATACGGGCAAGGACTTCACATGTCCATACCCCGAGGCTTTTAATAGGATTATCAAGCAATATTTTGTTAAATATGATTAGTATGACGATTTATGAAAAAAATATGCCTCCGAAGGCATATTAGTATTGTAAATAAAGAGGAACTATGGCTACATGGAATTCCCGTGGACTTCGAGGTTCAACCCTCGAGGAACTGATTAATTCAACAAATGAATTCTACCGCAAGAAGAAGCTTGCTCTCGTACAGAAGATACCTACACCGATAACTCCGGTAGAGATCGATCCTGAAACAAGAAGAATCAGCAAGGCGTATTTTGAAAAGGATTCTACCGTAGACTATATTGGTGTGGTACAGGAGATTCCCGTTTGCTTTGATGCCAAGGAATGCAAGACAGATACCTTTCCTCTTCAGAACATTCATGAGCATCAGTTTGACTTCATGAAGGAATTTGAAGAGCAGGGCGGAATATCCTTTATAATAATTCATTTTACAACAAGAAATGATTTTTATTACATGACCTTCAGGGAGCTTAAAGCATATTTTGACAGAGTAGATGAAGGACATGCCAAGAATTTTAAATACAACGAACTGGACGATGACTTTTTTCTTAAGGGGGAAGGTGGTGCGTTGGTTCATTATCTTAAAGGTATAGAGAGGGATTTGGAAGGAAGGAGTTAATTATGCATGATTTTTACAGAGTAAGTACTGCAGTGCCTGATGTCAGTGTTGGTGATGTGAATTATAATTATGACAGGATTATCGAGAAGATCGAGAAGGCTGAGAGATATGAGTCTCAGATAATAGCATTTCCGGAGATGGCAATTACCGGATACAGCTGTCAGGATCTTTTCTTTCAGAACAGTCTGTTAAAAAAGGCTAAGGATGCAATCAAGAATCTTGTGGCTTATTCTGAAAGAGTGAGACAGGTTATAATTGTCGGTGCTCCTTTCAGGTATGACAACAGACTTTATAATGCTGCATATGTTATATTCGGAGGTTGCCTCTGCGGAATAACTCTTAAAACCTATCTGCCGAATTACGCTGAGTTTTATGAGAAGAGATGGTTTGATTCTGCGACAGATCTTCCTGATAAATATTCTGTTGTGGATTTTAACGGAGAGAGTGTTCCGGTAGGAAATAATATAATCTACGAGCTTAATGGTCTTAAGTTTGCTGTAGAGATATGTGAGGATCTTTGGGCTCCTGTAAGTCCGGGAACTCTTTATTCGCTTGCAGGCGCTGAGCTTATTATCAATATCTCAGCCAGCAACGAGCTTATATCCAAGAGAGATCACAGAAAGAATCTCATTATAGAGACCTCTGCCAAGAATGTATGTGATTATCTCTATGTTTCAGCCGGTGCATCTGAATCAACACAGGATCTGATCTTCTCAGGCCACAGTATGCTTGCTGAAAATGGCTCTCTTATTAACGAAAATGCAGATTTTATTGCAAATGATTATCTCATGATGGCTGATATAGATCTCGGAAGGATCAGAAGCGACAGAATGAGAAACAAGTCATTCACAGATACAACAACCTTCCTTAAGGGCTTTGTAAACAGAATGACTGTTGTTGATCTTGCTAAGAAGAACAGCCGCAGGATCACGGATTGTGATGGTAAATACTATATAGTTAATAAACATCCTTTCATTCCTTCAACCAAGAGCAAGCGTCTTAAGAGATGTGAAGAGATATTTGATATGCAGGTTGGCGGACTCAGTAAGAGACTTAAACTTACCGGATGTAAGCCTGTTATAGGCGTTTCTGGCGGTATGGACTCAACTCTGGCACTTCTTGTTGCTGCAAGAGCACTTGAGAAGCTTGGAAGACCGGCTTCGGATCTTGTGGCTATTACGATGCCTGCTTTCGGTACTACAGACAGAACCTATAACAATTCGCTTAAGCTTATCAAGGGTCTGGGTGCAGAACCGATTATAATAAATATAAAAGAGGCCTGCGAGAAACATCTTGCCGACCTCGGTCATGATATGGAAACTAAGGATATCACCTATGAAAATACACAGGCTCGTGAGAGAACACAGATTCTTATGGATTATGCCAATATGATCAACGGCCTTGTTGTAGGAACAGGTGATCTTTCAGAACTTGCGCTGGGCTGGTGTACCTATAATGGTGACCAGATGTCCATGTATAATGTTAACGGATCCATTCCTAAGACACTTGTACGCTGGATGATCGACAGTGTTGCAGAAAACAATGTATTCCCTGAGTGTTCGGACGTACTCAGAGATATCACTGATACACCGATAAGTCCCGAACTTCTTCCGCCTGATGAGAACGGAAATATCTCACAAAAGACGGAAGATAAGGTTGGTCCTTACGAGCTGCATGATTTCTTCCTTTACTATGTAATGAGGTACGGTTATTCTCCGGCTAAGGTTTTCTATCTTGCAGGAAGGGCTTTCGAAGGAGAATATACCAGGGAAGTAATCCTCAACTGGCTCAGAGTGTTCTATAAGCGTTTCTTCAACCAGCAGTTTAAGAGAAGCTGCATGCCTGATGGTGTCAAGGTCGGAAGTGTAGCGCTTTCACCTAGAGGAGACCTCAGGATGCCAAGCGATGCCAGTTTTAACATCTGGATGAAGGAACTTGAGCGTATCCGATAAACATCAGCTGTTATTTATACTGCGGTATAACCAGTGAACAGCCATATTCGATGTTGTTATCATAAAGATCGTTGATCTGCTTAACTTCTTTAATGAAGTTGTTGTATGAGCCTGATTCAGGTGGTGCGTATTTTTCAGCGATGCTCCAGAGTGAGTCACCATCCTCAATCTGAATGCTTGTGTAATATTTATGTTTGGTAGACTGGGCGCTTGCCTTTCCTTCAGAACCTGACATACATAATACTATGGTAAAGGCAAATACTATCATTAATGTTACTATTGATAATTTAGCTTTAATATTCATATCATTTCCTCCTGACCGAACAGCTGTTCTGTTTGCTATGAGAAGATGATACAGCACGTTTGTTCGATTGTCAATAATGAAAATCGAAAATATGTTCTATTTTGTGTTTGGAGTGTAAAATAATGTACTCAAATGATCTATTATCAAATCTGCCTGAAAATCTCGACTACCCGCCAATGGATGAACCTCTCAGACAGATGTATTTTATAAGAGAACTTAAGAAGGTTTTTGACCGCAAGGAGCAGGAACTTGGAAGAAAGCTTTCCTTTGCCGTTGTGACCTTCGGGTGCCAGATGAATGCACATGATTCCGAGAAGCTTGAAGGTATACTGGCTACAGCCGGACTCGAAGCATCTGACGAAGAAACGGCTGACATCGTTATTTATAATACCTGCACCGTTCGTGAAAATGCGAACATGAAGCTTTACGGCCACCTTGGCCAGCTTAAGGCAAAGAAAAAGAATAATCCGGAGATGGTTATAGGTCTCTGCGGATGTATGATGCAGCAGCCGGAGATCGTTACTACCATTCGTGAAAAATTCAGATTCGTTGATGTTGTGTTCGGTACCTTCAATATATTTATGCTTGCAGAGCTGCTTTACAGACATTATACCGGTGAAAAACAGGTTATAGAGGTTCTTAAAGATCCTGTTGGCAATCCTGAGAATTCACTCCCTGAAAGAAGAAAGTTCAGCTTTAAATCCGGTGTAAATATTATGTATGGCTGCAATAACTTCTGTACCTTCTGTATCGTTCCGCACGTAAGAGGACGTGAGAGAAGCAGAATACCGGAGGATATAATTGATGAGGTAAAACGTCTTGCAGTCGACGGTGTAACGGAAGTTATGCTTCTCGGACAGAATGTAAACTCCTACGGAGTTAATTTCATGGAAGAGAGCAATATAATAAAGAATAATCCTGAATACAGCTTTCCGGATCTTTTGGCTGATGTCTGTAAGGTTGATGGCATAAAGAGAGTTCGCTTTATGACAAGCCATCCGAAGGATCTTTCGGACAGACTTATTGAGGTTATAAGAGATAATCCTAAGGTCTGCCGTCAGATACATCTTCCTGTTCAGTCAGGTTCAAGCAGACTGCTTAAAATAATGAACAGACGATATACGAAAGAGCATTATCTTGGCCTGATCGATAAAATCAGAAAGGAAATACCGGACGTTTCAATTTCTACGGATATCATGGTAGGCTTCCCGGGAGAGACCGAGGAGGATTTTGCAGAAACCATGGATCTCGTGGATAAGGTTGGATTTGATCAGGTATTTACCTTTGTGTATTCAATAAGAAGCGGTACCCCTGCAGCGAAGATGGAGCAGGTGCCGGAAGAGATCACGAAGGAACGTTTTGACAGACTTCTGAAGCTTGTAAATGTCAAGGCTAAAGAGAAGGTCGGACGCTTCAAGAATCAGACTGTAGAGGTTCTTGTTGAGGATGTTGACAGTCATGACAGTGAGATGGTCACAGGAAGGATGAACAATAATACTACCGTGCATTTTAAGGGCTGCAAGGAGCTTGTTGGTCAGTATGTTATGGTAAAGCTTTCCGAAGAAAAAGGCTTTTATTATATAGGCGAAATGGTTGGGCAGTAAAATGGCTGAAAGATTATCTCCGATGATGGAGCATTATTTAAAAACCAAAGAAGAATATAAGGACTGTATACTCTTTTACAGACTTGGCGACTTCTATGAGATGTTCTTTGACGATGCGCTTCTTGTATCCAAGGAGCTTGAACTGACACTTACCGGCAAGGACTGCGGAATGGCTGAAAGAGCGCCAATGTGCGGTATTCCGTTTCATGCAGCCGATATTTATATAACAAAGCTTGTTGATAACGGTCACAAGGTTGCCATCTGTGAGCAGGTACAGGATCCGAAGCTTGCCAAGGGCCTTGTGGAGAGAAAGGTTATCAGGATAGTAACTCCAGGAACCAATATGGCCGAGGAAACCTTATCCGAGGATAAGAATAACTATCTGATGTGTATCTCTTATTCGGGCTCCGAATACGGACTTGCCGTAACCGATATTTCCACAGGATCTTTCTATACAACAAGCGTTGAAAATGGCAGCAAGATAATAGATGAGATAAATAAATTCGAACCTTCTGAGATCATATATCAGGAGGCTTTTGCCATGTCCGGAACAAATATCAGCATGGTTTCCGACAAACTCGGAATTGCCGTAAGCGAGGCACCGGATCATTATTTTAAATATAACGATTGTATCGAGGCCATCAAGCGTCAGCTGAGCATAACCTCTATCGAAGGACTCGGACTGAAGGATTTTGATGCATGTATAATATCATCAGGAGCACTTCTTAAATATCTTTTTGATACTCAGATGAGCCTGCTCAGTCAGATAAATGATATCAAGCTGTATTTTGCAGATGAATATATGCTGATCGATTCAGCAACCAGACGTAATCTTGAACTTACAGAGACTCTTCGTGACAAGAGAAGACAGGGCTCACTGCTCTGGGTTCTTGATAAAACCAAGACAGCGATGGGCGCCCGTAAGCTCAGGATGTTTGTAGAACAGCCGCTGCTGAAGAAATCAGAGATTGAAGACAGACTTGATTCTATCGAAGCACTCAGTAATGATGTTATCAGCCGCGATGAGATGAGAGAGTATCTCAGCTCGGTTTACGATCTTGAAAGACTGATGACCAGAATATCCATTAAAACTGCCAATCCGAGGGATATGCTGAGCCTTAAGAACAGTCTGAAGCTTCTGCCTTATATCAAGGATCTTATTAAGTGCTTTGACTGCAGGCTGCTGAATGATATGTATCAGAACTTTGATACATTGGATGATATTTATGAGATACTTGAAGCTTCCATAGACCCGGATGCGCCTATTACTATCAAAGAAGGCGGCATCTTTAAGGCAGGATATTCTGAGCTGATCGATGAATACAAAAATATACGTGGAAACGCCAAATCACTTCTTGCGGCTCTTGAGGATAAAGAGAGAGAAGCCAGCGGTATAAAGAATCTTCGTATAAAATATAACAAGGTATTCGGATATTATCTTGAGGTTACCAATTCCTTTAAGGATAAGGTTCCTGAGCATTTTATAAGAAAACAGACTCTCGCAAATGCCGAGAGATTCACAACGGACGAACTGAATATTCTCTCTGATAAGATTCTCGGAGCTGAGGACAAGCTCTACGGACTTGAATATGATGAGTACTGTGCCCTTAGAGACAAGCTGAGTCTCGAAGTTAAGAGGGTTCAGAAGACTGCCGAATATATTGCGATACTTGATGCACTTGCATCACTTTCATATGTTGCGGGCAAGAACAGATATGTCAGACCTTCAATCAATGAGAATGGTGTTATTGACATAAAGGGCGGCAGACATCCGGTCGTTGAGAGGATGACGGAGGATGACTCGTTCATACCGAACGATACCTTCCTGGACAATCTCGGCAACAGGATTTCGATAATCACAGGTCCTAATATGGCCGGTAAATCAACCTATATGAGGCAGAGTGCGATAATCGTTCTTATGGCTCAGATTGGTTCATACGTTCCGGCAGACAGTGCAAATATCTGCATATGTGACAGGATATTTACAAGAGTCGGAGCAAGCGATGATCTTGCCTCAGGACAGTCAACCTTCATGGTGGAAATGAGTGAGGTTGCAAATATACTTCGTAACGCCACGAAGGATTCTCTGATAATACTTGATGAAATCGGACGTGGAACTTCTACCTTCGACGGTCTCGCTAT
>CAMNMC010000011.1 GCA_946544235.1 uncultured Lachnospiraceae bacterium
AGCGGCTGGTTATAAACCGGCCGTTTTCTTTTGATTATCATAAATATAAAAAAAATCGAATTTTTTAAAGAATTACAAGACATTCGCAATTTTTTGTGTTAAAATACTCTTTCGGATAATGTCCGATATTAATATATAAAAAATATGGAGGCAGGAGCAATGAGAAAGTTTGAGAAGTCTGTTAAGCTGAATAATGTTTGCTACGACATCAGAGGGCCGGTAATGGATGAAGCGAACAGGATGGTTCGAAATGGCGAGAAGGTTCTTAAGCTGAACATCGGCAACCCTGCTCCGTTTGGTTTCAGGGCTCCTGATGAACTGATCGCCAATATGTCCGATAACCTTATTTCGACAGAGGGATATTCTGATTCAAAGGGTATCGTATCTGCGAGAGAGGCCATCATTCGATATGACGAGAAAAAGGGCATCGAGGGAGTCACCATAGATGATATTTACACCGGAAACGGTGTCAGTGAGCTTATCACAATGTCCATGCAGGGACTTCTGGATTACGGTGACGAGATACTTGTTCCGGCACCTGATTATCCGCTCTGGACTGCATCGGTTACTCTTGCGGGCGGAACTGCCGTGCATTATATATGCGATGAAGAGGCTGAGTGGTTCCCTGATATCGATGATATCAAGAAGAAGATCACTCCGAGAACCAAGGGTATCGTTGTTATCAATCCGAACAATCCAACCGGCGCGCTTTATCCGAAGGAACTCCTTATGGAGATAGTAAAGCTTGCTGAGGAGCATGATCTTATCATTTTCGCGGATGAAATATATGACAGACTGGTTATGGATGGGGCCAAGCATACCTCCATCGCAAGTCTTACAAAGGATTGTCTGTGCCTTACCTTTAACGGACTTTCAAAATCACATCTTATCGCAGGCTACAGAGTCGGCTGGGTTTCACTCTCCGGCGACAAGGTAAATGCGAAGGGGTATATCGAAGGACTGAATCTTCTCTCATCAATGAGACTGTGCTCAAATGTTCCGGCGCAGTCACTCATAGCTCCGGCTCTTTCAATGAATGCTGAGACCGACAGTATGATACAGCCGGGCGGAAGAGTTTACGAGCAGAGAGAATTCATATATAACGCAGTAAATGATATACCGGGAATGAGTGCAGTGAAGCCGAAGGCTGCATTTTACATCTTCCCTAAACTGGACATAAAGAAGTTTAATATAACTGATGATGAAAAGTTTGCACTCGACATTCTGCGTGAGAAGAAGATACTCTTCACCCATGGCGGAGGCTTTCACTGGGAGCAGCCTGATCATTTCAGAATAGTTTATCTGCCTGAAATATCTGTGCTTTCGGAAGCAATGACCAAGATGAAGGAATTCCTGGCGGATTATCACCAGGCAACATATTAAAAAATGCTCCGACCAAAAAACTGTATTGATGAACGGGTAAATACATTCACAGACCGGAAATGGTTTGGTGAACGTATAAATCCATGCGCAGACAAAAAAATGTTTTTGGTGGACGGACAAAAAACATATACAAATGCCGGGTTAAAGGCCGGCAGAAAAAGAGAAGGATAAAGGCTGATTATTTTTGGGGGCAATAATAATCGATCGGAGCCTGAAAAAATGAATAAAAAACTACTTGTTCTGGATATTGACGGAACACTTACCAATTCGAAGAAGGAGATCACGCCTGCAACCAAGGCGGCTCTCAGAGAGATCATGGAGGAAGGACATCTCGTAATGCTTGCCTCAGGAAGACCAACTCCGGGTGTCAGAAAATATGAGGCTGAGCTTGAGCTTGCAAAATACGGCGGATACCTCCTCACCTACAACGGAGCACGTATCACCAGATGCTCTGACAACAAAGATATATTTATGCAGAAGTTCAGTAAGGAGTATGTTCACAAGCTTTATGATTACTGCTGCAGTAATGATCTCGGCATAGTGACCTATGAGGATTCTGAAGATACAAAGGAGCCGTATGTTATCTGTGGCAGAACTGCTGACAAGTATCTCGAATGGGAAGCAAAGATCAACGGACTTCCTATCAGAGAGGTTCCTGATTTCAAGGAGAGGATAAACAGAGATGTCTATAAGGTTCTCATGACAGCTGATCCTGAGAAGTCTGAGGACTATGAAAACGAATTAAAAGAGCTCTACGGAAGTGAGTTCCACATTACAAGATCAGAACCTTTCTTCATTGAAGCCATGAGCACAGGTGTTGATAAGGCTAAGGCTATCGCAAGGATGACCGATATCCTGGGCATCAAGCATGAAAATGTTATCGCCTGCGGTGACGGTTTCAATGATACATCAATGGTTAAATATGCAGCCATCGGTGTTGCTATGGCAAATGCACAGGCAGCTGTAAAAAAGGTTGCGGACTTTATCACATCATCAAATGATGAAGACGGAATCGTAAAGGTTATCGACAGATTTATTCTCTGTACATCGAATGTTGCATAATGAATGCTCAGTGATTCGTTTTGAATACGACAATAATCAGGCTGTGTTGAAAAAACCGACACATGACCGGTATTGTTACGTGACTGTTCGCTGTTTTGCATCAATAATCGGTTGATTTTTATAAGAAAAAATAATAAACTAGAATACAGTTTTGCTGAGCATGACCGCTCTTACCGGGTTAGCTCTTTAAACTGTTATGATATGCAAATACAGATATGAGGGTATTATGAAAAAAAGCCGGGTTGCCGAAAATCTGTTTTTAGTGCTTCAGCTGGGAATATCCATGATGGTTCCCATACTGCTGTGCACTGCGGCAGGATATTTTATTGATAAGAAATTCGGAACCCATTCCATGATACCACTTATAATACTCGGAGTCCTCAGCGGCTGTGTGTCTGTCTGGACACTCGTGAAGAAGGAGCTTATAGCCGCAAAAAAGAAGGAAGATATACCGGAGTGGCAGAAGAAGGCTTTCGCAGAGGAAGCAGCCGAACCGGATGATGAAGATGAGTTCCCTGATGACTGATAGATACATATGGAGTGATATTGTGAATAAAATTCGTTCCATGCTACTGAATATAAGACGAAATGATGCGGCAGGGCAGGTGCTTGCTCAGCTCATTGCGGGCATTGTGATGATATCCTTTGTCTTTCTTGCCACAGGACTTTTGTTGTGTCCCGGAACGGGCAAGCTTTTCTTCGGAGCAGGACTTATCGTCGGAATGGCAGCGGCCGTATTTGCGGTCATCGGTATGTATGATGCGCTTGATGCAGGGCTCCGCTTAAATGAACGCGGTGCCGCAAGCTACATAAGAGCACGCAGCATACTCCGTATCGTCATTGCTTTTGTACTTCTGCTCGTATCTGTACTTATAAATGTCTACGCCTTTGCAGGCGTAACCGCCGGCCTCATCTCCATAAAGCTCAGCGGCCTGACGAATAAATTAATTAAGAGAATTATATATTAGTGATAATCAGGAGTCACGAATAAATATGTCCGTGAGGGCGTATTTCACCTACACACGAACGGATATATTTATTTGTGACTCCGTAAATGAAATTGTGCAAACATATGCCCCTGAAGGCGTATTCTTGCTACAACTGAAGGGGCATATGTTTGTGCAATTTCGTAATTAGCAATTTATGAGGAGGATGACGCATGTTATCTTATGCAACCGGTATGGTCGGACACGTAGGAGCAGCCGAGATCCAGAGGGATGCGGACTTCTATATCCACCAGCTTTATCCGGTGAATTTCTTCGGAAATACAGTTTATATTACAACTACACATGTATGCACCATTATCATAATGGCGGTACTTATGATCTTTACGCTTGTTGCAAGACACAGCTTTATGAAGGCTGAGAGAGAGCACAGGATGACAACGCTTTCGACCATCGTTGAGCTTGGCGTAGATACGCTGAACAAGTTTGTCGGAGGAACACTCGGCAAGGCTGCAGGAAAATACGCAAATTATATTGGAGTGCTTGCACTGTACATCTTCTTCAGCAACACCTCGGGTATCTTCGGTCTCAGACCGCCGACAGCGGATTATGGTACGACGCTCTGCCTTGCACTTATCACCTTCGTGATGATCGAGTATGCAGACATCAGATATAACAAGCTGGGAATGATCAAGAGTCTCTTCGAGCCTGTATTTTTCTTCTTCCCAATGAATGTCATAAGTATCTTCTCGACACCGCTTTCGATGTCACTCCGTCTCTTCGGAAATATCCTCGGAGGTACGGTACTTATGGCGCTCTACTACGGAATGCTTCCGTGGTTCGCAAAGATCGGTGTTCCGGCTGCACTGCATGTTTACTTTGATGTATTCTCGGGTGCGATACAGACCTATGTATTCTGTATGCTGACGATAACCTTCATCAAGGATAAACGAGGCGATAACTGATAAACGATGTGCAAAACCAGTGATATACGAAATACAGCGGTAGAGGAACCACAGTGATATACGAAATACGGTGGTGGATGAACTGCTGAGTGACACGTTAGTAAAGAACACACAATCCACAAATCGGATCTGTGTGATCATAAAATACACTAAATATTAAAACAATAATCCAGAAAATAAATACGGAGGAAAAAGCTATGGATATTAACAGTATTGACATTGTACATGCATTTTCTGCACTTGGAGCAGGCTGCGCAGTTTGCTCAGGTATTGGTACAGGTATTGGACAGGGAAATGCAGCAGGTATGGCTGCTCAGGCAGTTGGACGTAACCCGGGAGCAAAGGGTGATATCATGTCTACAATGCTTCTCGGACAGGCAGTTGCAGAGACAACAGGTCTTTACGGACTTGTAGTTGCTCTTCTTCTTATGTTCGTTAAGCCTTTTGATAAGTAATCGAAGGGAGTTATCAGAGTGACTGGTGAGAATATTTTAAGAAACGCAGGCACCGCTGTTCTTGAGGGCGGTACGGGGCGTATCTTCGGACTTGACAGTCAGCTTCTATTTGACCTTCTGTTTCAGGGAATAGCAGTATTTATCCTGTTCCTTTTTGTGGGATATCTTCTTATCAATCCTGTGCGCAATGTTCTTAAAAAGCGTCAGGAGAAGGTTCAGTCCGATCTGGATGATGCAGCACGTGATAAAGAGGAGGCTGCACAGCTGAAGTCTCAGTATGATGAGAGACTGAAAAAAGTGGACGACGAGGCTTCCCTTATTCTGTCCGAGGCTAAGGCCAAGGCTGCTAAGAATGAGGCTATGATCATAGCTGAAGCTAAGGAAGAGGCCGGCAGGATTGTCACAAATGCACAGAAGGATGCCGAGCTTGAGAAGCTTAAGGTTAAGGATGAAGTCAGAACCGAGATCATAAATGTAGCATCTGCCATGGCCGGAAAGATCATTGAAACATCTATCGACCAGAATAAACAGGATGAGCTCCTTAATGAGACTCTGAAGGAAATAGGTGATGATACATGGCAAGAGAAATAGAATCGGTTTACGGAGGCGCACTTTTTGAGGCGGCTGTGGAGAAGGGAAGACTGAGAGATGTTTACGAGGAGGCCGGAGCAGTTATCATCGGACTTGATGAGAACCCGGAGCTTGTGAGCATACTTGAGAATCCATCCATTGACAGTGACAAGAAGGAAGAGCTTTTTAAAGCTATATTTAGCGGAAGAGTCGACGAGCTTATTGCAAATACGCTTATGCTGGCGGTTGAAAAGGGTCACAGCAGGTATCTGACGAAGATATTAAACGTATTTATCAAGGCTGCGATGAAGGAACTTGGAATAGGTGAGGCTACGGTCAGAACCGCATTTCCTCTTACTGACGCGCAGAAGAAGCAGGTCGAGGATAAGATACTTACTACAGCTAAGTTTAATGAGGTGATCATAGATTATAAGGTTGAAAAGAGCCTTATCGGAGGAATGATCATTAAGATAGGTGACAGGGTTGTTGACAGCAGCATCGCCAACCAGCTCGAGTCACTTAGGAAGAGTTTGATGAAAGGACAGCAGGCAAATGAAGTTAAATCCTGAAGAGATCAGTTCTGTAATTAAAAAGCAGATCGAAGGCTACAAGACAAAGCTTGAAACCTCTGATACAGGAACGGTAATTCAGCTGGCTGACGGTATAGCACGTGTACATGGTCTGGACAAGGCCATGATGGGTGAACTTCTCCTCTTCCCGGGAGATGTCTACGGAATGGCGCTCAACCTTGAGGAGGATAACGTCGGCGTTGTTCTTCTTGGTGATATGAGCGGCATCAGCGAAGGCGATACGGTTAAGACCACCGGAAGAGTTGTTGAGGTACCTGTCGGTGATGCTATGCTCGGACGAGTTGTAAATGCACTCGGACAGCCTATAGATGACAAGGGTCCTATCGTTACCGATAAGTCAAGACAGATAGAGAGAGTTGCTCCGGGTGTTATCACACGTAAATCTGTTGATACTCCGCTTCAGACCGGTATCAAGGCCATCGATGCGATGGTTCCGATCGGAAGAGGCCAGAGAGAGCTCATTATCGGAGACAGACAGACCGGTAAGACAGCTATCGCCCTTGATACAATAATCAATCAGAAGGGTCAGGGCGTTTACTGTATCTACGTTGCTATTGGTCAGAAGGCTTCTACAATAGCAAATATAGTTAAAACACTTAATGAATATGATGCAATGGCGTACACCACAGTAGTAGCGGCTACAGCAAGTGAGATGGCGCCTATCCAGTATATTGCGCCTTATGCAGGCTGCGCTATCGGTGAGGAATGGATGGAGAACGGTAAGGATGTACTTATCATTTACGATGATCTGTCAAAGCATGCTACCGCTTACAGAACACTGTCACTCCTCCTCAGAAGACCGCCAGGACGTGAGGCTTATCCGGGAGATGTATTCTATCTCCATTCAAGACTCCTTGAGAGAGCTGCAAAGCTTTCTGATGAGCTGGGCGGAGGTTCTCTTACTGCGCTTCCGATCATCGAGACGCAGGCAGGAGACGTTTCTGCATACATCCCTACAAATGTTATTTCCATCACAGATGGTCAGATATATCTTGAGACTGAGATGTTCAATGCAGGTTTCAGACCGGCAGTAAACCCTGGTCTTTCGGTTTCACGAGTTGGTGGTGCCGCACAGATCAAGGCTATGAAGAAGATCGCTGCTCCTATCCGTGTTGAGCTTGCACAGTACAGAGAGCTTGCTTCCTTCGCACAGTTCGGTTCCGAACTTGATGAGGATACGAAGAACAAGCTTGCACAGGGCGAGCGTATCAAGCAGATGCTTGTTCAGCCACAGTATAAGCCGCTTCCTGTTGAGAAGCAGGTTGTTATGATATTTGCGGCAGTAAATAAGTATCTCATGGATGTTGAGGTCAGCGACATCGGTAAGTTTGAGAGCGGACTCTTCGAGTACATCTCAACCAATGAACCGGACATCTTTGTAAATATCAAGAAGGAAAAGGTTATCAGCGATGATACTGAGGCACTTCTCAGAAAGGCTATCGAGGCTTTCAAGGAGAAGTTTGCCGAGGATAATAAGAAGGCTGAATAAACAGATACATCAGTATAGATGAGACAGAATTGGCCGGTGAACCTTGTGAGCCGGAATATTATTATTTAAGATTCGAACGGAGGTGAGTTTCCATGGCTTCAATGAGAAGCATCAAAAGACGCCGCGAAAGCGTCCAAAGTACACAGCAGATCACAAAAGCCATGAAGCTTGTTTCTACGGTAAAGCTGCAGAAGGCGAGAGCGAGAGTTGAAGCGAATGAACCGTATTTTGAACTTCTTTACAGTACTATCTGCTCCATACTTTCCAAAACCTCGAGCCTTGACAGCAAATACCTGCAGCATAGCGAAAGCGCAGGCAAGGCTGTACTCGTAATGAGTTCCAACAGGGGTCTCGCCGGCGGATATAATTCAAATATCGTAAAGCTTATCGAGAGAGAAGGCTTTGACAAAGAAAATACATATATCTATGCTCTTGGACGTAAAGGTCTGGAGGGTCTTGCAAGAAAGGGCTACAACATCTATAAGGATTATTCGGATATTATCAATGATCCGCTTTATGATGACTGTATGGTCCTTACCAAGGAGCTCCTGAAGGAGTTTGAGGAAGGCAGGATCGGTGAGATATATGTAGCCTATACAGATTTCAAGAATACGGTTGTGCATGAGCCGACGATCCGTAAGCTGCTTCCTGTTGACAAGGAAGATTTCAAGGCTGAGGAATTTGGTGAGTCCGCAGAGGATCAGAGACTCCAGATGAACTACGGTATGGAGACAGAAATGCAGATTCCTGTTAATTTCGGAGTTCAGATGCCGGGTGGCAAGACGCCGGAGGAGAGGGTGCTCAACCTTATCATTCCGAAGTATATGACAAATATTATTTACGGCGCATTTCTGGAATCGATAGCCAGTGAAAATGCTGCACGTATGCAGGCTATGGATTCTGCAACCGAAAATGCGGATGACATGATCAGTTCGCTTTCGCTTCAGTATAACCGTGCGCGCCAGAGCTCAATCACTCAGGAGCTCACGGAGATCATCGCGGGTGCTGAGGCTTTGCAGTAATTGCATCGAAGATGCAATTACGCCTGACCGGCCGGCGACAGGCGGACGGTCGACAAGGACAGCGGAGATGGTGAGACACGAAGTGTCGCAGCATATGCGATGTCCGTTGGCATGAGCAAGACTGCAGTAACCCGAGCAAAGCGAGGGTTACGCCTGACCGGCCGACGACAGGCGGGCGGTCGCATAGGACGGCGGAGAT
>CAMNMC010000012.1 GCA_946544235.1 uncultured Lachnospiraceae bacterium
ATAAATTCTTCACTACCGGCGGATGTATGGGTGTTCTTTTTGTACAGGCGAAAGATCTTTCAAAAGACAAAATAAATAAAGCCGCCATTGGAGTATGTGACGGAACTGCAAAATCAAATCCCGCTGATATGTCATATCTGGGTTTCGGAGACCGTGCATCACGTGACCACATCTATCTCATCTACAACAACAGTGGTGTCAGCGGTGAAAAAGGTGAACCATGTAATCAGCTGACAAATTATTATCCATGGTTTGATGATAACGATTTTAAAACACACTATTATTCCATAACTACCCAAGATGCCAATGGTTATAACGGAAGCTACTGGCAGATAGTAGGAGACGGACAGAGTAACAAAGGATGGATGACCGTGCTGAGTGGTTGGCTCAATCCTTTCAACTTCTCGGTCAAAGATGCAGGTGGTAATATGAGACAGCGTAAGGCTGAGGCCCCGGATGAATTCGAGATCTACGTCGGTACCCAGCACGTTCTGGCTTCAATAAAGGGTGAGGGCGGCGACGAAGTCTCCGGTGAAGGTGGCATAACAACCGTTGGAAAAGACCAGATGCTTATAGTCGGCGATGCCACATACATCGACCAGAACAACAAGCCAGCACAGGCTGAGGGCGTTGTACTTCCTGAAACTTCAAAAATAGTTGTTAATAAAGGTGGAGTTCTTGCGATTGACGGAAACTTCATCAATAACGGGCAGATCATCTGCAACGGAGGCACCATAATCGTCAAGGATGGCGGTTGCATATCTCCTTACAGAGGTACCAAGGAAGGTACTATAACCATAAACGGCGGAGATATGATCATCATGCCGGGCGGTAAGGTTTATGCTCTTACAGAGTTAAATAACTATCGAGAGGAAATGATAAAGTATATTAATGGATACAACCAAGAAGTAATAGATTTATATCACTTGCATCCTGATACGCTCACAGTTATAAACGGCGGAAATATTATTAACTACGGAGAGCTTGCAGCTACCAGAACCGTTATGGACAGCACCGGAAAAATAGAGATCAGACAGGAAGGATCGGCTGTTATGGGTGCTTTGATCGATGACAATTCGGAGATGCTGTATCATTTTGAAATAAGCTTACGTAAAACAAATAGTGGTAATAATCTCTATTTTTCTAAGAATGGTGTAGTAAGTCTTGGATTTGACGATATGGGAGACGGAGTAAGTAGTCCTGGTTATTATAACAAAACCAACTTCCCATATTCAGATAGGGTTCAAAATACCAAAGGAACAATTATAGTAGAAAAAACAGCTTGTTACGCTTCCGTTTGGGAAAAAGTAAATAAGATCGAACCTTCGTACTAAGCTTATATAACAAGCCATGCACGGCAAAATATAAAGCACAGATGGGATGCTTGCATACCACTCTGTGCTTTATATTTTTGTCGTATACGGCGCCTATGGCGATGGTTCTTGAGCCGCTTTGCGGATCAAGAACACGGCATGGCTTGTTATTTTTCATGCACACATGCGCCTACGGCTATGTGTTCTTGATTCACGCAGTGGATCAAGAACATATAGCTTGTTACATCACATCGACGGTGCTCTTGAAATCCTCTGCTCCATTTCCGGCACATGCTTCAGATTGAAATCCTTTGCAGCATTTTCCTGACTCTTGAAGATTTTCTCCATAAAGCCCTGCTTAAGCTTTGGTGATGACAGAACATTTGTTATCTTCTGTCTCTCCTGCTCAGGAGTATCATTCGGTCCGATAGACCGGTTAAGCTTATCTATTGTCTTGCTCAGATACTCACAGCCTATCCTTAAGTGCAAGATAATATGCGCCGCTGCGATATGGCTCATAATTCTCAGCCATAAGAGGATATTTCTCACGAAGTGCATCTCTTACAGCAACCTGAGCTTCAGCGATGTCTCTGATAGTCTTAACATCATCTGTCATATCCTTAGCTGCAGGAGCCTGAACACCGGCTTCCGCAAGCTTACCTTTAATATCTGCAAGCTTCTTATCAGCATCCTCGAGAGGCTTATGACTGTACGAATTACCATTATCATCAGTAAATTCTGCAAGCTGTACTCGAAGATGATCAAATGCAGCTATCATAACTGGAACATCCTTGATAGCCTTCTCAGCCTCTGCCTGACG
This sequence comes from uncultured Lachnospiraceae bacterium, assembly GCA_946544235.1. Taxonomy (GTDB): domain Bacteria; phylum Bacillota; class Clostridia; order Lachnospirales; family Lachnospiraceae; genus Eubacterium_Q. Next base: position 2,134 of record CAMNMC010000012.1, read on the forward strand.
AACTGTTCTCTTGCCGAGATAGTTGCCGGACCACATACTGTCATGCTCCTTCTGGTAAGTCTTACATTCCTTAACCAGTTCTTTGAGCGACTCACTGATCTCTTTCGGTGAACTCTTCTTATCCTGAAGAGCGTCTATTGCCCCCTGAAGAGCCTGTGTCATACGACGATAGGTCACAGAGCCCTGGAGTTCATCTGTATTTTCAAAATTGGTAACAGAACCGTTCTTGCCCGGATTCTGGGTTGAAATAAGCTTCTGCTTCATTGCTATAAGCTTATCGAGCATCCACTTCTGCCCCTTAGCCATTGCGCCTGAAGCATCAGAAAGCTTTGTTGCAGCCTCTCTCTGCTTATCTGCAGTCGTTAACTTATCGACATTTATAGTAACCTCAGGACTCTTCTCCTTCAGAAGATCCATATTAAATCTCTTTATTGAAGCGACAACCGCATTAGCATTTTTAACTCTTTCATCCTCAAGTTCGGAACGCTTATGTCCCTTTTCCTTCATCTGTTCAGCTTTATAATTAAGATATGCCTCACCGCTCTTAAGTGTACGGAGTACCTGGATCTCATACTTCTCAGGATCATCCTTTCTGTTCATTCCCTTAAGCTTCTTGACATTTGCCAGCAGCTGCTTATACTGCGCCGATGAACTGACAGTCTTCGGATTGGATTCCTTAAGTGCATCGTACATTGAGGCCGGTTCCAGCTGCTTTTCTAAAACAAGTGTATCTCTGTATTTTGCCTGATAGATGGCTCTCGCTTCCATCCTGTTCTTTAAGACTGTAATGATCTGATTTTTCTTATTACCAACTTCTCCCTTTCCGAGCAACGTAAACTGATATCCCTTTTCATCGATATCCTTCTCAAGATCCTTGAGATGGCGATTAATCATAGAAAGTCTTTCCATTCGTGTGCGTGTGGCATCGCCATGCTTATGATTCATAGCTGCTTCCCAGCCGGCATGCATTTTTTCATAAATCTCGCGATTTGCTTCTCCATTACCACCATTCATTTCTCGGTATGCATCCATCATGACATGATAGTAGTTGACAAGCGCCGGAATATCATCCCGAAGCCAGCCATCCTTAAGGAGCTTTATACTGATCCTCGCTTCATCAAATACAAATTTAGGTGAACGTGTGCCATTGGTAAACTCATCCCGCGAATTCTGCAGTATATCTTTATCCCTGTTTATCTCATCATATTTCTCCTGAGTCATATTGGATATCTTCTCACAATCGACAAGCATATCCTCATAAGCACGTATAAGCTTCTCTCTTGATTCCAGACTGCAGTCAGCCGCCTTGTCCCAAGCTTCCTGAAGACGGACAGCACTATTCATACTCTCCGGGATACCTGTCCCCTTAAGTCGTTTAACATACTCCTGCCAGTCTACACCTTCTTCATTTCTATAATTATATTTAACCTTTCCATCATCATCTAAAGATAATTGTATTGTCGGCTTGGATGTTGCAAGTGATGTTGTAGCCATGCCATACATATATCTGTAATACATTCCATCAGATGATCTCTTTCTGTGTCTCTCACCTGTAAGATCATCCAGAATAGTCTTGTAGACATTTAAAAATCTAGCCTGATCAGGATCCTTTACTTCTCTGATATATGCTCCGAAAGCTTTCGACAGCTTCTTTCCCATCTTCACCATATCTTCAAGAGGTTTATTAAATTCTTCCATGTCAATGTACATCTGAAGAGCTCTGTCATTGAAATTGACAACTGAATCAGCCGAAACCATCTTTACATGAGAATCTATCGTATAAGAAAAAAACTGTGCATTACCTTTCTTCTCATCAGGGTCAAAATACTTTGTTCCATAAACCTTTGTTAAGTACTCTTCATCTGTTCTCACAATATTGAAGAATTCAAACATCTTAAGATATTCTCTCTTCTCCTCCGGAGTAAACTTATCCTTCATAAAATCATAAACGATCATTTTGCCGACCAGACCTAACTGCTCGATCTCAAACTGAGATAGTCTTTCGGTGATCTTCTTCTTTGGCATGATAATAACCTCTCTTTCATAATACAATATTATAATAAAATACAGTTTTTCACTTTGCACTTTATGATATCAGAATATATATAACAAAAGCGCAACACGGGCAGCGGTTTACCGCTGCCCATGTTGCGCTTTTGTTAAAAGATTATTCTACATAATCTCCTTCTGTTTCGTATTTATTTCCGTAAACATCGGTGATCGTATACCATACTACTGTAGTATAACCCGAAAGATCAATTTCTTCATAGGTAAGCTTCATGTCCGCGTATGTAAACGGACTCTCATTAGCAACATAAGAGCTTGTTCCGTTTGCATCAAATATCGGATAAACCAGATCGATCGTATCTGTATCCTGGAACTGATAGAAATCGGTAACTGCACTCAGGTTATCATAATCAACATTTGCATAACCCTGAATTGTACCTGACGGATTATCATTACTGTAGTAAACAAGTATAAGCGCATTAGCTCCATTTACCTTTGCAAAGATGGTTCCGTACATATACCACTCTTTATCATTCTCAGGATTCTGATACTCTTCTATACATACATAGCTCGCAGCATTTCCGTTCACATATGCCCATGACTCCGGTTTCGAAACCATAAGATTATTGTCATCGTCATAATATGCGTCATAATCCGTACCAAGCATGAGTCCCTGATTTCCGTCTGCTGACATAAGGATAACACCCATCTCTATGGTTTCAGCTGTCTGCCAAAGCTCATCGGAAACCTCTACAATGGTCTGTCCCTGAGAGTTCTGCGTAGTTGAAAGAGTATATTGCTGTGGCTTATAGTCAGGATCGACGGTATCATTTACTGTTTCATCATCATACCAGTCTTCACTGGCTTCAGAGGTTGTGGTACCTCCCTGATAAGTAGCTCTCAGTGAGCAGTATGAATCATAGAAACCAAGTATTTCCTGATCATAGCCCAGAACACTCATCATCTCTCTTGCGTATGAATAATACTCAATAAATTCAAATGGTGAGTAAACTGCCATTCCGTGTCCCGGAGCAAAATCACTGTCGGTAAAAGATACACAGTTTACAATCGAATTGATAAGCTTCGTCGAATAATCATTCTGATACTGACTTGCAAGTGTTACGATATCGATGGTATCGGTATTTTCGTAGGCAATGCAATTATTTCTTGCCTGAGTATATCCGACGTAGTCATTTTCCTCGATAACTGTTTTATTAAGTGCATTGATATAATTCCTGTATGCATCATATACTTCAGCTATCTTGTCCATTTCAAGAACAGAGATGGATCCGGTCATATCATACTCGTGAATGGTCTTCATATAATCCCTGCATATCTGCTCGGTATAATCCATATCACCGATCCTGCAGCTGTCATACATCTTCAGCCAGTCAGTATAATAATATCCTGTACCGTTAACGTAGCTCTCTGCAGCGACCATGTAATCAACATTTTTGTAAACTGACATTGCCACTTCAAGGGTACATACATTACATGCATCAAAGAGAAGGCTTTCAAAATGAACACCTGAGTTAGCAATACCCATTCCGATCTCAGCTGCCGACATCATATAGTTCGGGAATATCTCATCCAAACCATAGGAGATTGGAATACCTCCGCCATGATCCCAGAGAACAAGCATATATGTATCTGCCGGGTATGAACTCTTGCAGTAATTGATGAAATCGGTAAGGCTGTTATAATCTGACATATTTACCTTGCCAAGCTTCTGAAGCTCAACAAGATTCTTTCCCTGAACCTGGAAGCGCTGGCATTCACCATCTATCATCAGATCATTCTGCCAGTCCTTGGCACCACCGGTCTGAATGATATAATTCACATTACTGCTGAGGTTTGCATCAAGGATTTCCTGAATATCCATGGTTGCCTCGCCCCATTTAGTCTCCAGATCCGAACCGATTATATACATCATTACTGTCTTGCTTCCGCCGGCCTGCTGAGTTGTTGTTGCCTCGGTAGTAAGCTCTGTAGTTGTTTCGGTTGTTGCTGAAGTCGTGGCTTCTGTCGTAGCCTCAGTGGTTACGTCTGCTGTTGTCGGTGTATCCGTAGATAACTCTGTCGTTACAACTGTTGTTGCAGCTGTTGTACGATCATTCTTACCGACTCTGGTTGAACTGTCTTCTTTGTCCTTATCTTTTGTCAGAAGAACCACAGCCAGCACACCGCCTGCAATAAGAACTGCAATGGCAGATATGATGGCAATAAGCTTGCCCTTTCCTTTACCGCCGCCTGATGGTGGCTGAGCCCCCTGGGCCGGTCTCGGTGCTGCTGCCGGTCTCGCCGCTGCTCCCGGAGCCTGTTGATTATATGTCATGGCCGGCCTTGCAGCCTGCTGTGGTGTTACTGCCGGTCCTGTCGGACGCTGCAACTGAACTGCAGGCCCTGCCTGTGGTCTGAACGGTGCCTGCTGACCTGCCGGTTGCTGCGGCGTTAATGCAGCTCTCGCTGCCTGCTGTGCAGGCTGTACCGGTGTCTGCGCGGCCTGCTGATTATATGTAGGCTGTACCGGTGTCTGTGCAGGTCTTACCGGCTGCTGTGCTGCACCATAAGCTGCTGCTCCTGCCTGTGGCTGTACCTGCTGTCCTCCCTGTGGTCTGAACGGTGCCTGTGGCTGTACCTGCTGTCCTCCCTGCTGCTGCGGTGTTACCACAGGTCTCGCTGCCTGCTGTGCAGGCTGTGCCGGCGTCTGTGCCGCCTGTTGATTATATGTCGGCTGTACCGGCGTCTGTGAAGCCTGCCGATTGTATGTCGGCTGTACCGGTGTCTGCGCAGGTCTTACAGGCTGCTGATTATAGGTTGCCTGCCCTGCCGGCTGCCCGGTTGGCTGTGCCGCCTGCCCCTGCTGATATGCATTGATAAATCTTCCGCAGCTTCTGCACTGGCTCTCACCGGGTATCAGAGGCTGTCCGCAAAATAAACAATTCATATTTTTTCCCCTTTCATATAAATACAATGATCAGTTAAACTCTGACGGATCGATCACCCTGTTTCTCTCGATCACGCCTCCATTGATCTTAAATTCCGAACGTCCGTTGATGATAGAAAAATCGTCATCCTTTGCAAAGCTGTCTCTGCCCTGATCCGTACTAAGATCTGTCGTAGCATCTATATTTTTCATAACGATCTTGTTATCGTCACTGAAGCCTCCGAAAATAAGTGCATTTCTTCCGTTGCTTTCCGCTTTGAACTGTGCCTTATTCATATATACAACCGAACTGCCGTTGAGTGCACCCACCACGGTCGATCTCGTTGTACTCAGAACTGACCTCATCGTTGCCTCGGCAAGCTTGATCTTGGCGGATTTGCCCTTAAGTGTACCGCATATAACTGCTTCATTTCCTCCCGCATGGAAACTGAGCGACGATCTGCTCATTGATATATCCACATTGCCGTTCAGCGATCCGATACACACGCCTCTTGTCGTTGAAAGATCGATTGACATATCACAGAAATGCAAATTCATTTCTGTATCCGCATCAACGGTACCTATTCCGACACCACTCTCTCCGGACAGCACTATCTCATATTTGCCTTTTCTGATATCGATAAGTCCGCCCATACCGGCGCCGATACCGATGCCTTCCTTACCCTTGGCAAATATTTTTATCTCACCATCCTGGTTAAATATCAGTTCTCCGCACTCATTATTAACCGAATTTCCTATACCAAAGTAATTATTGGCTGAGGTTGTTATACTGAGATCACCTTCACCTCTCATGATAAGTCTTGAGCCCTTAGGAACAAGTATTCCTCCGCCCCTCATGCTGTTGTCACCCTTAAGGATTATCGCAAGTTCAACATTCTTTCCAAGGCTGACGCAAGGCATATTCTTAACACTGAAAAGAGAAGCATTCTCAAAAGTGACCGTACCTTTATATCCGTCAGTTATATTTATTGCTATTTCATTCTTAAGTCCCGGTGCACCTGCAATGGTTATATCTCTGTAGGTAACATTTTCACCGCGTACCTCTATTTCGGTATAACCTTCTTTGATAAGTGCGCCCAGATTGATCCTGCCGGATCTTCCGGAAACATAAACGCTCTTTGCATTCTTATCTTCAAAAACCCTGTGATACTGAGCAATCTCGTCTCTGATTTTATTATCTATATTTTCAATTATCTCGGCACTCGGTCTGGCAGTATAATATCCCTGAATAAGATCTACGCCGAGACCTATGACCATCGAAAGCTCTTCGGAGTTTTCAACTCCCTCTGCAAGTGCCTTGATATCACCATCATGACAGAACTTAACTATTTCCCTTACGAAATGCTGTTTATTCATGTCATTCTGAATATTTGTAATAAGTGCCCTGTCTATCTTGACATATTGCGGCATATATCTTAGAAGATTTGAAATATTGGAATATCCTGTTCCAAAATCATCAACCGCCGTCGCAACACCGTTATCACGGGTGAAATGCTGGAATCTCTCAAAATCCTCATCTGCCATATTGGTGGATTCGGTAATCTCGATAACTATCCTGTCGCGGTTACGTGTAATACCCGCAACAACACTCTTCATATCCTCCTCAGAAAGCCTGATGCCCGGAATACTGTTTATGAAAACCATCTTTCCTTCAAACAGCTGAGCCTTCTCTTCAAGGAGACCGATAACATTCATAAATGTATATTTTTCCACATCGGTAAGTCTTCCCAGAGATTCGGCATATTTGAGTATCTTAAGCGGTGAAAGCTTTGGAATACCGGATCTCATAAGTGCTTCATAGGCAAATATGCTTCCCGTTGTCGTTTCAACAATAGGCTGGAAGAAATAGGTGAGGCTGTTTTCGACAAGTATCCTCTCGACAGTCTCCATCTCCTGTTTCTCCTCATCGGAATATGAATTGGAATCGTTACCGTCATTACCGGAATAAAGATATCCTGCCATACCCGGACTCTTGACAAGCGACTTAAGCCTTATAAGCTCCATATTTCTGAGTACTGTTTCAAGTCCGCGTGAAACCGCATTAATCCAGAGTCTGTACTCACTGTCATAGCTTCTCGGATAATCACCATAGCTTACTACCGCATAGCCATGAGTCTTATCCTCAAAGAAAACAGGTGTAAATATATATCCTCTAGGCTGTGCGTGATTCTCATACATATCGTCGAGCATACGTTTTGTATCTCTGTAATCGGTCAGACTGATGGAGCTCTCATTTTCGCTCCCGACATGATAACTGATTGCTCTGAGAACCCTGTCAGTATATCCGATGGTATTATTATTTTCGTTAATATAAAGGTGGAAGCTGTCTATCCCTTTAAGCTGGAATATATAAGAAAATACAACCTCGAAGAAGCTCTTTAATGAATCCTCCTTCAACATATCCTCCTGGATAAGGTTGTGTATCGAATTAAAACCATCTGTAGAATCAGCCGTCTCCCAGGTATCCCTCAGCGTTTTTACCATATTGGACATATCAGGCTCACAGCCGCAGCTTGAACCCACGAAAAGCTCTGTCTTGATATCAATCTGCGGGAACTCCCTGCCTTCCATCATCGCAAGGATACATTCAACAGAGTATTTTCCGTAATACTCCGAAGGAATATATGCCGAAGTAAGAGGCTTCGGGCTTGTCTGTCCTTCCTCAGAGGTTCCGTAGCCGGTAACTGCTATCTCTTCAGGAACCTTTATGCCTCTCTTCTCAAGTGCATTTATAAGTCCTATCGCCATACAGTCATTTGCACAGGCAACAGCATCCGGCATTCTTCCTCCCTGACTCAGGAGTGCGTCGGCACAGCCATCTCCGCTGGTATACCAGAAATCGCCGTAGAATATACGCTCATCCCTGACAGGAAGATCATGCTCCTCCATACAGTCGATATATGCTTCAAGTCTTCGCTGTGAATGACGGTGCCATTTCTTTCCTGTAAGAAATGCGATATCCCTCATACCATGAACCTCTATAAGGTGTGATATGAGCGCAAAAACAAGACTGTATCCGTCAGTCCAGAAGCTTTTGAAATATTTGGAATCTTTGTCGACACATAAAACAGGACCCTTGAAGCGGTTATGTATATCCTCTTCAAGTCTGTCTATAAGTCCCGGAGTCTGAATCGTGTCCGACATGATGATGACAGCATCAAATTCAGAATAATTGATAAGATTAAATATCTCCGAATCACCCTTATCTCTTTCAGGTGTATTCTGATATTTTATATACATGGAAAAAACACAGACATCGTAACCCATGCAAAATGCCTGCTTCATAGCTCCGGTTATGAACTTCTCCTGGTGATCTTCGTCACCCTGCCCTAATAAAATGGCAATTCTGCCCTTAATCATGTTACATCCCCAATAAATAGTTTTATGCGATAATATTATATCACCTACTCTTTATATCGGCAATGAAAAATACATCCTGTTCGCGTGTTTTACAAATATATTTTATTATTTACTTTACGGCTGAATTAGCTTAAAATTATTGTTGGTAATTTAGCGTCTTATACAGCATCTTTGTTAAGGATGTTTTGAAAGGAAAAAAACAATGGATACCTTAAAATTCTTATATACTACAAAACCCGGAAGGATACTTCTTAAACCTCTTACTTCAAGGACTCTGTCAAAGCTTACCGGCAGATTTCTGGATTCAAAGGTTTCCAGATTTCTTGTCCCGGGTTTTATCAACAACAACGATCTGAATACGGCCGAATTTGAGAAAACCGAGTTTAGCAGCTTTAATGACTGCTTCAGCAGAAGGCTGAAGGATGGTTCAAGGATAGTCGATACTGACAAGGAGGCTATGATCGCGCCCTGCGACGGACTGCTCACCGTTGTTCCGATAACCGGTGAAACCGTATTTCCGGTAAAGCAGAGTGAATACAGCATAAATACACTGCTGCGTGACAGAAAGCTCGCCAAACGTTATGAGAACGGCTACGCCCTTGTTTACAGACTCTGTGTAAGTCACTACCACCGCTACTGCTACGTTGAGAGCGGAAGGAAGAGCAGAAACAGATTTATCAGAGGAGTTCTTCATACAGTCAGACCGATTGCCCTGGAAAACAGACCAGTATTTATCGAGAACTGCAGAGAATATACCTGCATCAAAACACCTTCCTTCGGCATAGTGACTCAGATGGAGGTCGGTGCGATGCTGGTCGGCAAGATAAGCAACTTCAATACCGGCAAGGCCTTTGTAAAGCGTGGTGAAGAGAAGGGGACCTTCCTTTACGGAGGCTCAACCATAATCGTTCTTGTCGAGCCGGGCAGACTCACGGTCGATGACCATATACTTGAAGCATCAAAATACGGCAGAGAGTATCCGGTACTTTATGGTCAGAGAATCGGACAGAGAGTCCTGTAAACTGATCAACGGGTTATTATAACATTTATTTTTCGTGGGTTATGTAAATACAGAACGGGGGAACACCATGCATTACAATGCATTTATCTCATATAAGCATGCAGAAAATGATATAAAAGTTGCCAAGGCTGTACAGCACAGTCTGGAGCATTTTCATATTCCGAGAAAACTGCAGAAGAAATACGGTTTAAAGTGTATCCAGAGGGTATTTCGAGACAAAGATGAGCTGTCGATAACCAGCGACCTGTCCGATGAGATTTCCGCTGCACTTTACGACGCAGACTACCTCATTGTCATCTGCTCTCCTGCCTCCAAACAGTCTGTCTGGGTGCAGAGAGAGATTAATTTCTTCCTCAGAAATCACACCAAAAAACAGATACTTACCGTTATCGCCGAGGGAGACCCTCAGGAGGTAATTCCTGAAATACTCCTTCAGGGCGAACGTACCATAATCGACGCCTATGGTCAGCCCCAGGTCATAAATGTAGCTCTTGAGCCGCTTTCCTGTGATTACCGAATGAAGCTTAAACAGGCTGAAAAGGAAGAGCTTCCGCGACTTGCTTCCGCTATCATCGGCTGTTCCTATGATGAACTGATGAACAGACGCCGCCAGTATAAGATGAGAAGATTGACGGCTATATTTACAGGTGTACTTGCGATTGCCATCGGTTTTGGAGTGTATTTTTATTACAGTAAGCAGGAAATCAATAAGAATTATCGTGAATCTCTGCGAAATCAGTCGCGTTACCTTGCAAACGAATCGAAACGTAAACTCGATAAAGAGCAGCGTATACTCGCTCTCCAGCTTGCACTCTCGGCACTTCCAGAGGATAAGAACAGCGACCGTCCTATAACAGCAGAGGCCGTTCGTGCGCTCACGGATGCATCCCTTGCATATATTACTATCACAGGAAACAATATTGAAGCTGTATGGAACTACAGACTTCCGAACAGTATTGCAGACTTCATGGTCTCTCCTGACGGAAAAACTCTTGCCGCAAGAGATACCGGAAATACATTTATCATCTGGGATACAACCTCTCACGAAAAGCTTGTAGAGATTTCAGATCCCATGACCGAAATCTGCGGAATGATATATTTTGATGAATATACCATCCTTGTCTGGGGCAAGGAAAAGCTGACCGCCATGGATACAAAAACAGGCGAAGCACGCTGGAGCTACAAGGCTGACAACAAGCGTAATCTGACCACAGACGAGGCAGAGCTTACTTCCGACGGCTGTGTTCTTCTTGTCCTCTCAGATAAAAATCTCCTCAAGATTGATGGCAAAACAGGTGAAGTTAAAGGGCTCTATGATCTTGGTACTGCGATAGACGATACAAATATCTCACCTATCGATTATACACTTTCACCGGACTGTACAAGGATTGCTTTCAAGGCATAT
>CAMNMC010000013.1 GCA_946544235.1 uncultured Lachnospiraceae bacterium
CCCTCGCACCCGGAACATTCTCCAGTATCCATCTCAGCTTTGTTGCTGAAAAATATGCATCTATAACAAGTCCGGTCTTAAGACGTATAGTTTCTTCAAGCCCTTTGGCCTTAAGACTGTCGCAGTATTCAGCCGTTCTTCGGCACTGCCATACGATTGCATTGTAAACAGGCTCTCCGGTTTCCCTGTCCCAGACTATAGTTGTTTCTCTCTGGTTTGTAATACCTATTCCTGCTATATCCTCCGGAGAGGCTCCTGCCTTCGCCATTGTCTCAACCGCAACTCCGAGCATTGATGACCATATTTCGTTCGCATCATGCTCAACCCAGCCCGGCTTCGGATATATCTGCGTGAACTCTCTCTGAGCTACCGAAACTATCCTTCCGCTCTTATCAAAAAGAATCGCACGGTTACTGGTCGTCCCCGCGTCCAGCGCCATTATATATTTTCCCATAACACCTACCTCCTCAGTGTACTGTTAAATATGTTGCTGCATATTTCAGCCGCTTCCATATCCTGTGCGTTCAGACAATCCTCCGTATAGTTTATACGCTGAAGAATTTCCAGATATTTCCCCCACTCTTCACTTTCCACTTCAGGATATGCCGTAACAAGCTCTTCTGCATATTCTTCATCGGAAAGCTTCCTTCTGCCTGTTTTATTCTTTCTTCGCATCATCCGTTCAAGCTGCTGATTCAGGAATAACAGTCTGTATCTTCCCTGCCGTCCAAAGAAGCCGCCGTTCAAGGCATTATTTATCATACGTTTCTGTCTGACTCTGTATATTATAATAGCACCAACTGCCACCATGATGCCACCCAGAAATACAATAACTGCAGCGATAATTATTCTTCTGTTTTCGGAATGCTCTGCAGGTTCAATCTCATTATTTGCTGGATTTTTCCCATTATCCCCCGTTTTGTCTGCCGTTACTGTTTCTGTGGTATTTATGGATGTCTTTTCAGTCGAAATCTCCGTCGTGTATGTTTTTTCAGTTTTCTCTGTAATAACAGTTGTCGGTTCATCACTCTTCTCTGTACTGCTGCCGGAATCCATTCTTCTAGCCTCGCCTCCCATACCCGGCGTCATCTCCACAGGAATCCATCCAAGATTATCAAGATATATTTCTATCCATGCATGAGCGTCACTATCCGTAACTGATGCACTGTAACCGCCATCCTTATCTCTTCTTATGCTGTCATAATCAACTCTGTATCCGGATACATATCTCGCAGGTATTCCAAGATATCTCAGTATCAAAACACCTGCAGATGCAAAGTGAACACAGTAGCCCTTTTTGCCATGCGCGATAAAATATTCTACAGGATCTTCTCCGGATTTCAGCTTATCAGGCTTTTTACTGTATTCATATCCGCCTTGAAATACAGCCGCCACATACTCAGCCGCTTTCATTCGCTCCTCATTGCCATATCCGGAGTAATCGACCGAGGTTTCATAGTTATCATATACTAAAAGTGATGACAGCATATGAAATTCATCATAATAAGCCTGAAGCTGCTGTTTGTCACTTACAAGATTTCTTATACATATACCCAATTCATTGGGCATGTTTGTATATTTCTCATAAGCATATCTGTTATACCATCTCCAGAAATCTCTCTCCGTATCGCTCATTTCGTATTGGGGCATATTGGAATAGGATAGATTATACTCCGCCATGTCTGAATAACTCAGAAAATCCATATTATAATTTATGACATCGTTCTGACTTATATTGTTATATCTGACCGCCCTGACCATGTATTCCCTGGTATTTCTATCCTTCACCGCCGTGTCTTCGGATATAAAATATCCTTCATCAAAGGAATTCGGATCATAAATAGACGGAAGTGCTGCTGAAGTTGCCTTGCCCCTGTAGCTGATGGTGATATTTGTGATCATGTTCTTTGCATTATCATCATAATATTTATAAAGCCTGCCTGCCAGAATTCTTCTTGCATCATATACCCTGATTGACTCCGGAAGACTCACCTCAAAAAGGTCTTCATCAATCTTCCACGAGCTGCCGGCATAATTCATGGCACTGAAGTCTTTCAGATAAATATCACCCTCAGGCGCTTCTGACATTTTGAGACTTAAAACCTCCCTGCCGGTTTCATCCGGAGTGTTATTATTTATCTTCCTGATGTTCGAATAATCTTCACTGACTGCATACCCCTTCAATCTGTTTTCCAGATTTTTCTGAAACTCTCTTACCGCGGCTGAATTCTGCTTCATGAGCTTTTCCGGCTCTTTAGATAATGGAATCGCTATAAAAAGCAGTATTGCTGCAAGAAATATACCTGCCAGACCGTTTATACCCTTTTTCAGATGAAGCCTTCCCTTTGCACTGTTCTCCGGCATTATCAGAGCTTTATCAGCTTCAATACTGACAAGTTTTATCACTGCAGCCAGCAGGATAAGAAGCATAAACGCCTTATAATCCGGTGAATATCCATATGCAAAAGCAGTCACAGCAGCTGCTATCGGAAGCCCTGCCATAAGACAGTATTTTTTAAGAATAAAGGATACCGCAAAAAGCACCAGTATAGCTGCTGTGAAATATAATGCCAGAAGCTTTGATGCGCCCAGAATATATTCAAATCTGTATCTCTTATAGAGATAATAGGTTTCTTTATCTACCGCATCATCAAAGATCATACTTAAAAAGCTTTTGCCATAGGTTCTGTCTTCTTCCGTCAGTCTCACCATAAACAGTATGAGTGCTGCGGCTGATGATATGTATATAATAACCATCGATATGATCGAGGAGGTTCTGCCTCTCCTTCTCATCAGATCCGTTATCACACTGTAACAAAATGCAAAAATGATGAGGAAGATGCATACAAAATATAGCTCACTCTTTCTCATGTATATCCCTCGGCTTACAGCTCTGAGCATATAAAAAGAAGAGAGAAAGCACAGTATGAGCATCACTGCAGTATAACAGGCCTTTATAAATATATCCGCCATACCGCTCTGTCTGTATGAAGTTTTCCATGCAACTGTATTTCTCATTTCGTCACCATCTTATTGCCATACCGTGAGACTATCCATCACGGAAGGCTGTTCCCTCTTTATCAGATCAGTTGATCACAAGCTCACCTTCCGGTATTTCTTCGCCATCAAGGAGAAGTCTGTCATCCTTCGAATAAATCTCGCTTACATATATCTCCCCGCGATATTTTTCCTTATAAGCCTTCTTAAGCTCTTCGTAATCCATATAAACAGAGTCCTCCATGGCTCCGGTCAATGCGAGAAAGAAGCTCTCCTCATCATCAACTCTGACTCTTATCGGAGTCCCCCTGCTTTCCGACTGCCAGACCACAAAATGTGGACAGCCCTTATCCATGAGTGCAAATGAAATACTTGATATACGTCCAAGCAGTTTGGAATACACTTCAGGCCTGTAACCCTTCTCCCTGATCTTTTTCACCATATAGAAAAGGATTACGGGACATGCCTTAGGCTGACTGTCCTCCCTTACCAGAAGACAATCCTTCTTTGCCGAAAGCTTCCAATTGATCCGCTGCACCTTGTCGCCATCCCGAAACTCACGAATATCAAATATTTCACTCGAATCTCTTCCCGGTCTTATATCATCATAGACATCGGAATCACCATAGAAATTCCGAATCCGCTCCCCCAGTCTCACATTAATATCTTCTATCTCAGGCATAACCATCAGTCCCGTGGACGACGTAAATCTCTTACTGATATAGAACAGTCCAAGTCTGTCGTAAATATGACATTTATAAGCCTCAAATTCATAATATCCCGCATTACTAAGCATAACGGGAACAGTAAACTCATTTTCACCATATTCGGAAATATAAAGACTTATCCATTTTTTCCTGAGTCTCTTTGTATCACTGTACCTTAACTGCAGTTTTATCTTATCGGTTATCAGTCTGCTGTTATTTCTGACCATGATTCTGAGATTAACCTTTTTATTTGCATCAACAAGTATGATAGGAGCATCTATCCTGCATTTGATCTTTTTTCTTCTTATTATCAGGTAGATAAAGGCCACAACAAGAAACATCGCTCCTGCAACACAAAGGCGCACAAGCGATGTACTTTCATAGATCAGCGACAAATATGCCAAATCTGCGATTATAAATACAGTTATTATAAAACTGATCAATCCTTCATCCTCACTATGTATTTAGTCCTTTTTATCCGGTTTCCCATGCTTTTTCCCACCGGAAACCGAAGGTTTATTTACATTCTTTAAAATATCAGATAAGACGTCCGTCTCAGTTACTCTGGTTGCTCTCGCCCTTGTACTGAGAACGATCCTGTGTTTTGCTATATCCATGAAGAGATCTGAGACATCTCTCGGAACAACGTATTCTCTGCCCTTAAGAAATGCCCATGCCCTCACCATTCTGCTCATGGCTATAGTTCCTCTCGGGCTTACACCCAGTTCAATATACTCATTATCTCTGGTAGCCTTCATCAGACTTACCATATATGAATAAACCTGATCATGAATATAGATACCTGATACTCTCTTTATCATTTCAGTAAGCTGCTCAGCTGTGACGACAGGTTTAACATTTTCTGAAGAAATATCCGCTGCTTTGTTTTTCAATATCAAAAGCTCAGACTCTTCATCAGGATATCCGAGGCTCATACAGATCATAAATCTGTCAAGCTGTGATTCCGGAAGAAGCTGCGTTCCGGCACTTCCCTTAGGATTCTGTGTAGCAATGACAACAAATGGCTCCGGAACCTTATATGAATATCCGTCAACTGTAACCATGCCCTCTTCCATTACTTCAAGAAGAGCCGACTGGGTTTTGGGTGAAGTACGATTGATCTCGTCCGCAAGAAACAGATTGCACATAATGCTTCCCGGACGGTAAACGAATTCGTCGTTTTTCTTATCATACATACTGAAGCCCAGAATATCTGACGGGAGCACATCCGGAGTAAACTGGACCCTCCTTGTACTGAGAGAAAGAGCTTTTGAAAAAGCAACTGCAAGCGTGGTCTTGCCAACACCCGGCACGTCTTCAAGAAGTATATGTCCGCCGGCAAGAATAGCCGCAAATGCCTTCATTATACAATCCCTTTTTCCGGTTACAGCCTTCTCAACTTCACTTATTATCTGATTAACCTGTTCATATTCTTTCTGTTCCATATTTCTGTCCTTTATAATCACGGGTTAAAACCGCTTTATTCTCTTCCGATCCCGGCCGATATAAAAATGGTATATTCTCTTCCAATCCCGGCCGGTATAAAACCGCTATAGCTGTCCGGGAACAACCATTCCGGCCCTAATAGCGATCAGAACACCAGCTCCATCTCATCGTAAAGCTTACCGAGTCTCTCGTCCGAAAGATCGGTTTCATTTAAAATAGTATATCTGTCGGCTCTGGTCGCAGCTGCCTGCTGCCATGCACCGATAAATATTTCCTTCGTGATCTTCCAGTCAGACGGCTTAACAGGGATATTGTAATCCTTGATGACCTTGGTGATCTTACCGATATTTCTGTTCTGGAATATGCACGCACAGTAGCTGCCCATTGCAACAGCGATACCATGAGGAACATTTACCTGTTCGCTGTAGATTTCCTCCAAAGCGTGACAAAACAGATGCTCAGAGCCCGAAGAAGGTCTTGAAGAACCTGCTATCTCCATCGCAAGTCCGCCCATAACAAGTGCCTGGGTAAGTCTCTTGATAAAGTCCTTACTCTTAAGCTCCTTCTGATCGTTATAGCAGATTGAATTAAATGCCATCTTGGAAATCATATATGCAAAGTCATCCACATACTCTCTGCACTTGTTAAAGGCAATCTTCCAGTCATTCAGAGCAGTGTATTTACTGATCGTATCACCGATACCGGCAAGAAGCTGCCTGTCCGGAGCGCTCACTATTACATTAACATCCACGATGATTGCATCAGGAATGGTGCATTTGAAGGTCTTTCTCGCCTTGCCCTCCGTACCGAGAACCGCAACAGGTGATGCAAGACTGTCATTACTGAGAGTTGTCGGAAGCGAGATCAGCTTGGTCTTACTTACAAATGCAGCAAACTTTGCCAGATCCAGAACCGTACCGCCGCCAAATCCGATAACAACCTGAATATCGTTCATTGTTATGTATTTTGCCAGAGCAACTGCTGCATCATAGGTTGCTGACTGGATCAGATATAGCTCGATATTCTTAAAATCAGATGATATCTCATCGAGTGTTTTTTCAAATATACCCTTGAGGTTTTCCTCAGTCACGAGGATGGTTTTTTTATCGTGTATATCCGGAATAACATCATTCATTACGTCCGGAATCTTCTCAAATATACCCTCTTCTACTATAAGGTGATATGGCAGTCTGAATCTGTTCATTTTTGTAACCTCCGATCTTTTTCCATAGCTCATTTGACACTATCCAGTTTTATTCTCATATGAAATATAATACTCCAGAACATGGGGTTTCTCAACTTTATTTTCCCTCCGGAATAAATTAAAGCTTATAATCCTGCACCATAAAATATTATATCCCGCATAGCATACCTTCTCGGAGATACCATGCGGGATCAATTATCATTTTTATATAATTATTCTGCGTTGACCAGCTCGTCAGTAACCTTCTGAAGTGCCGATCTTTCGTCGATGATCTCTGCAGGTGCAGGAGTTGTATCGATGCATTTCTCAGCTCCGGCAATTCTGCCATCATGATAAGGAATCTCGAAAGGCTCCTCTTCTTCATAAACAATTCTGTAAACAACATATCCTGAAGCCTGTCCAACCTCGAAGAAGGCATTTGCAGGAGTATCAAACTCTGTACCGTAGCTGTAGTTAAGTGAATTTGCTACAGTTGCTTCTCCTATAAGGTCGCTTGGCCATCTTTCTTCTCCATAACCTGTGTAGTTATCTGTAGTTCCGGTAAAGAGTCCGTCAGTGATTATTGAAACATGCTCTCTTCCGTAGCTTCCGCCTTCAGACGCGCCCCAGCTGAGATATACGATGATGTCTCCGGCCTTGATGGTACCGTCAGCAGTTTTTTCGTTAAGATCCTGCCTTGCATCGGATGCACAATCATCATTGAAGAATCTGACAAGTTCAAAATGCTCATCATTTCTCATGAAGCCTTCAAGTCCGCCTGCTGAAGCAGTTGCTGTATTTCCATAATCAGGAACATATCCGCCAAATGCACCATCCAGTGCAGAAATATATATAACGTGAGCTGCATATCCTGCGCATGACCAGTAATCCTCGGCAAGATATCCGCCTGATCCGTAGCTTCCGCTCGGCATGTTTGCTCTCATTATGTCGTAATAAGCTTCTTTTTCTATTCCTTTGGTTTCTTCCTTATCACTTTCTTCAGAAACCTCGGTTGTATTTTCCTTATCTTCCGCTGCATAGATGCTTCCTGCATGTGAAAATGCAAGAACTGCTGCAAGCGATAAAACAGGAATTATCTTCTTTCTCATAATATAACCTGTGAACCTATCCTGTAATATTTTTGTAATACATTTCCGGGCTGCAAGGCTAATTTAATCACATTAAGCACGTTATGTCAAGCGAAATATTACATTTTTGTTACATTTATTACACAGTTGTTGTGCTATATGTAATCAAAACACAATATATAGTGCCGAATAACAACATATCTGTGTTAACATGCATGCTGTTTTTTATGTAGATGCTGACTACGTCAGCACATCCCCTCGTGACTACGTCACTCGGTGATGGATATTCGCCAAATGTCAGCATTTGCGTGTCTACACGCATGCTGCCACTTGGCTCATCATTTACACAAATTTTTTCTTGCGATTATTACATATATTGTTATAATCAATACTTGAGGGTTTAATGCTATTTATAATCTCATCCTATAGCAGGATTCATTTTGCAGATATGATCAAAATAAATAGTATAAACAAATAAAAGTATCGGAGGACCAGTAATGGAAAGAGAAACACTCAGCATACACGCCGGATATTCTCCTAAGAATGGCGAATCAAGACTTCTGCCTATCGTGCAGAGTACCACTTTTAAATATGATACAAGCGAGGACATGGGCAAGCTCTTCGACCTCGAAGCAAGCGGATATTTCTATTCAAGACTTCAGAATCCTACCTGCGACAATGTTGCAGCCAAGATTGCAGCTCTTGAAGGAGGTTCAGCAGCAATGCTCACCGGTTCAGGTCAGGCAGCTTCCTTCTTCTCAACCTTTAATATTGCAGGCTGCGGCGACCACATCGTTGCTTCTTCAACTATCTATGGCGGAACCTTCAACCTCTTCAATGTTACCATGAGAAAGATGGGCATCGATTTCACCTTCGTTGATCCTGACTGCTCTGATGAAGAGCTTGAGGCAGCTTTCAAGCCAAATACCAAGGCTGTTTTCGGTGAGACCATCGCCAATCCGGCACTCATCGTATTTGATATTGAAAGATTTGCAAATGTAGCTCACGCTCACGGTGTTCCTCTCATCGTAGACAACACCTTTGCTACACCTATCAACTGCAGACCTTTCGAGTGGGGCGCTGATATCGTAGTTCACTCAACTACAAAATACATGGACGGCCACGACGCTACAGTCGGCGGATGTATCGTTGATTCAGGTAAGTTTGACTGGATGGCTCACGCTGATAAGTTCCCTGGTCTCACAACTCCCGACGAGTCATACCACGGAATCACTTATGCCGAGAAGTTCGGCAAGGAAGGTGCATTTATCACAAAGTGTACAGCACAGCTTATGCGTGACCTCGGTTCAGTTCAGGCTCCGATGAATGCATTTCTTCTCAACCTCGGACTTGAGTCTCTTCCTCTTCGTATCGAGAGACACTGCAAAAATGCAGAGCAGGTTGCCGCTTTCCTTGAAGGAAACGACAAGGTTGCATGGGTTAACTACCCGGGTCTTCCAAGCAATAAATACTATGAGAGAGCTAAGAAATACCTTCCTAACGGAAGCTGCGGCGTAATCTCCTTCGGTGTTAAGGGCGGACGTAAGGCAGCTGAAGCATTCATGAAGAACCTTAAGCTCGGTATGATTGCTACTCACGTTGCAGATGCACGTACCTGCGTACTTCATCCTGCATCATCAACACACAGACAGCTTACAGATGAGGAACTCATCGCTGCAGGAGTTGGTCCGGATCTCATCCGTCTCTCAGTCGGTATCGAGAATGTTAATGATATCCTCGCAGATGTAAAGCAGGCTCTTGAAGCTATCGACTGATCATAACAAAAATACATAGTATCCATACTTAACTGTATTATTAATATTCTGTTTACGACAGATACAAAAAAGGCGTTTGCCTGTCACACTTCTTCCGTGACATGGCAAACGTCTTTTTTATATTCTTACGATTTTTAATACAGCAAAATCTATTTTCTGACAGTTATGACGCATCAAACGCATCTTTCATTTGATCCTCAGTGCTCTTGTTGCATTAAGTACGGCAAGCACCATTACACCTACGTCGGCAAATATGGCTATCCACATATTTGCGATTCCGACTGCTCCGAGTATGAGACAGAGAACCTTGATCCCTATCGCAAAGGTTATATTCTGCCTTACGATTCCGAGCGTTTTGGCTGATATTCTTCTTGCCAGAGATATCTTGGCCGGATCATCATCCATAAGAACTATGTCCGCAGCTTCTATTGCCGCATCAGATCCGAGGCCACCCATGGCAATACCGATATCGGCACGCATCAGAACAGGTGCATCATTTATACCGTCACCGCAGAAAACAAGCTTATCCTTGCCTGCGGCCTTTTCCAGAAG
Source organism: uncultured Lachnospiraceae bacterium (assembly GCA_946544235.1). Lineage (GTDB taxonomy): Bacteria > Bacillota > Clostridia > Lachnospirales > Lachnospiraceae > Eubacterium_Q. The sequence goes on from CAMNMC010000013.1 coordinate 9,749, forward strand.
CTTCTCAACCTCGGAAACCTTATCTCCCGGCAGAAGCTCACTGAGATATGAATCAACGCCGATGGATTCTGCCACTCTTGCAGCCGCCCTCTCAGAGTCTCCTGTAAGCATCACTGTCTTAATGCCATCAGCCTTAAGGCTTGATATAGCTTTAACCGTATTTTCCTTTATAACATCAGAAATAACTATACAGCCGGCGTAGAGGCCGTCGACAGCAATATATACAACGGTTCCCTCATCATGTTCTGAAGTGATCACGACATTACTGCGGTTCATCAGCTTCTCATTACCGACAAGAACCCTGCGTCCCAGAACCTCTGCCGAAACACCATGTCCGGCGATTTCCTCGATATCGATAACATTATCAAGGCTCATCTCCTTACCGTAAGCCTTCTTCAGACTCAGACTTATCGGATGACTAGATGATATTTCCGCGTAAGCGGCGAATCGTAGAAGCTCTTCCCTGGTGATACCCTCTTCAGGATAAACAGCAGTTACCTCAAATACGCCTTTGGTAAGTGTACCCGTTTTATCAAATACTATGGTCTTCGCGTCTGCAAGTGCCTCAAGATAATTTGCGCCCTTCACAAGGATACCCTTTGATGAAGCACAGCCTATTCCTCCGAAGAAGCTGAGCGGAACTGATATTACAACTGCACATGGACAGCTTATTACAAGGAAGGTGAGCGCCCTGAATATCCACTCAGACCACATCGGACTGTATCCGAAAATGATCCTTCCGAGAGGCGGAAGCACCGCAAGTGCAAGTGCTGAGTAACATACGATCGGTGTATAATATTTGGCAAATTTAGAGATGAAATTCTCGGCCTTCGCCTTCTTCATGCTTGAATTTTCAACGAGATCCAGAATCTTAGATACAGTCGACTCGCCAAACTCTTTGGTGGTCCTTATCCTGATCATTCCGGAGCTGTTGATGCATCCGCTGATTACCTCATCGCCTTCACCGGCAGTTCTCGGAACGGATTCACCTGTAAGTGCGCTTGTATCAAGACTGGTGCGTCCTTCGATTATCACACCATCTATCGGAACCTTCTCACCCGGATTTACGATAAGTATGGAACCGATCTCAACATCGTCAGGATCGACCTCTTCAATACTGCCATCTTCACCGAGAAGATTTGCACTGTCCGGTCTGATATCCATCAGATCAACTATATTCTGACGGCTGCGTCCGACGGCAATACTCTGAAAGAGCTCGCCTATCTGATAAAAGAGCATAACCGCAACGCCCTCTTCGTACTCGCCGAGCACCATCGCACCGACCGTTGCTACTGCCATAAGGAAGTTCTCGTCAAAAACCTGACCTTTTATGATTCCCTTTACAGCCTTGCGAAGGACATCATATCCGACGATCAGATAGGCCGTAAGGTAAAGCGGCAGTGAAACAAACCATGGCATTTCAATATCCGTCAGATGCTCTATGATCATAAGCGTCGCCACGATCACGAAAGCCGTTATGACTCTGTATAGATTTTTCTTTTGTTTTTTATTCAGACCAAACCGTCCCATATTCTGCCTCACTTATCTGTAAACGAATAATGCCATCCGAGTATTTGAATTTATGAAAAACATGCCAAATAACTAATATCCGCGTATCTCATCAACAAATTCTTTTCGACATAATTTCAGTCAAGGAATATCTCCATATCATCCTCAACCTTCTTGCAGTTCTTACGTGCCTCCTGCATAACAGCCGCAGGATCAACACCTTCTTCAAACTCAACCTTAACCTTAAGTGTCATGAAGCTGAGAGAAGCATCCTTAACTCCATCTGTTTTTTTGATTGCCTCCTGCATCTTCTCTGCACATGCTGCACAATCTACATCTACCTTATATGTCTTCCTCATCTTTTTCTCCTTTATCTTCTATCTTTCGATCAATCGACCGATTTATTATCTGTCAAATATATGCCCATCCATACCAGCGGATGTTCTGTAAATCATTTTTGTAATCTCTTACTCCTCAACATGCTCCATGCCAAGACTGAGTATCATTCTTACATGCTCATCATCCAGTGAATAATACATGCTCTTACCATCTCGTCTGAACTTCACAAGCTTTGCATCCTTGAGTATTCTCAGCTGATGGCTGACTGACGACTGGCTGAGATTAAGTATCTTGGCCATATCTCCCACGTTCAGCTCTGTATCAAACATCGCATAAAGTATCTTGATCCTTGTGGAATCTCCAAATATCTTAAAAAGCTCCGAGAGATCATACAGATATTCATCATCCGGCTGATTTTCAAGCACCTTCTGTACAAGCTCTTCGTGTGTCATTTTTTCCTTCTCCTCGTTCATACCTGCTCCTTTCATGACATTTCACCGATACAGTGATCAATTAAAAACAATCATAATAAACTGTCTTATTTTATTCTTTCATATTGTAAACTTTGGCTTCACTTTTATATGAATCTTCGTTCATATGAAAGTATATTCATATATTCATAATTTGTCAATACATTTTTTTATTTATTCATAACAAAGCTTTTACCGGAATACAGATTCGTATTTATATAGATGTCCTTTTATATAATAAGAACGCAGTTTCCTGTTATAGAACAAAGCATGCCGCTCGCGGCATGCTCTGCGCGAGGCGCGTGTTGCCGCAGGCAACTAATAACATCTCGCGCCGAGACGCATCCCC
>CAMNMC010000014.1 GCA_946544235.1 uncultured Lachnospiraceae bacterium
GGTGAGCTGGACGTTCTTCATAACATCTCCCTCAGCGTTAATGAGGGTGAGGTTGTTTCCATACTCGGACCGTCGGGTTCCGGTAAATCAACCCTTCTCAGATGTGCGACACTTCTGGAAACCATGGATGGCGGTTCGCTCTCATATGACGGGGCATTTGCCTGCAGAGATGAGGGCGCGGGAAGCGTTTATGCACCGAAGAATGAGATAAAGAAGATTAAAAATACATTTGGACTTGTATTTCAGAATTTCAACCTGTTTCCACATTATAACGTTCTGAAAAATGTGATCGATGCACCGATCACAGTACAGAAGCGTAATAAGGAAGAGGTTATTGCAGAAGCAAGAGAGCTTCTACGTAAGGTTGGCCTTGCGGATAAGGAAAAAAGCTATCCCGGAGAGCTTTCCGGTGGTCAGCAGCAGAGAGTTGCTATAGCAAGAGCGCTTGCCATGAATCCGAAGATGCTTTTCTTCGACGAGCCCACATCTGCGCTTGATCCTGAGATCACAGCGGGAATCCTCAAGGTTCTCCGCCAGCTTGCCGAAGAGAAGATGACCATGGTTATCGTAACACACGAGATAGCCTTCGCACGTAACGTATCCGACAGAGTGATCTTCATGGACGGCGGCTACATCATAGAAGAAGGAAGGCCGGAGGATGTAATCGACAACCCGTCGAACGATCGTACCAGAGCCTTTCTGCAGAACTTTTAATATCAGGAAATTATTGTTAATTATATCATCTGGAGGACAATTATATAAAGTTTATTAGGGGAGGAAATAACAATGGGACTTTTTGATAAGATCGCAGGCGCATTCGAGAAGAAGCAGTGTGATATCTGTGGCGGTGAGATAGGTATGCTCGGCAACAAGAAGCTTGAGAACGGTAACTGCTGCAAGGAATGTGTGAAGAAGCTTTCACCTTGGTTTACGGACAGAAAGCACAGCACCGTTGAGGAGATAAGAGAGCAGATAGATTACAGAGAGCAGAACAGGAAGGAGCTTGAGAACTTCCATGAGACTGTATCCTTTGGGGAGGACAGCTCGCTCTTTCTTATTGATCAGCAGAACAGGAGATTTGTTGTTCTTCCACGTAAGAACTGTGATCTTTATGCTGAGAATCCGGATATTATCGGATTTGACCAGGTTCGCGAGATGAAGCTGGATATTTCATATTCTTCAACAGAAGAGACAATGATGAAGGATGGTCAGAGAGTTTCATATCGTCCGCCAAGATATGAGCATACATTTTATTTCTATGTGAAGATTGTGACAGATCATCCTTATGCACATGAGCACAGATGCCAGCTTAATGCAAGAAGTCTTAAGGTGCATACTGCAGGTCCTAAGATGGACAGGAGCTACAGGCTGGATGCGCTTGAGGATCTGAGCCGTTTCCTTGATTACTATCCACCACTCAACTATCATGACAGAGTACAGGTTGATCGTGAGATGGATGACTGCTACTATTTTGCACATATGGGCGATGAGATCTGCAGAACAATTATGAGAGGCTGATCATAAATAAATGAAAAGCATGTGAGTTTGCCGGTGTGATATACGATCAGTATTATAAAACGGCATACTCCGATATGAGTTGATATGAACGATTATTCTATAACACTCGAAGAACTGAATAAACTGCCGAAGGATTCCATACAGCTGATAGATATCCGCGGTATGGAATCGGCTGAATACGGTCTGATCCCGGGTGCGGTAAATATACCTAAAGAACTGATCATCCGCGAGATGATGCTGGTAGAAAGCTGCGATATCACGATCAGGGATGTGCATCTTGACAGAACCAGGAAGCAGATTGTTTACTGCACACGTGGTGTGGACAGTCCGGAGGCGGCTGAAGCGCTTCGGGAGAGAGGCTTTGATGCGTATTTTCTTGAGGGTGGATATCATAACTGGCTGGTAAGTTCCGTAGAAAAATACGAGCAGGAATCCGACCAGAAGGAACGTTGTGAAGAAATCGAGAAGAGCATAAGGAAGAAGTTCCATAAACAGCTCTTCACACCTTTTGCAAGAGCAATCAACAGATATGAGATGCTGAAGCCGGGAGATCATGTTGCTGTCTGCATATCGGGCGGCAAGGATTCCATGCTTATGGCGAAACTCTTTCAGGAACTGAAGAGGCATAATAAATTTCCTTTTGAGCTGACCTTTCTTGTGATGGATCCGGGCTATTCCGAGGCGAACAGAAAGCTTATCGAAAGCAATGCAAGGACGATGGGAATACCGATCAGAGTATTTGGCTCGGAGATTTTTGACAGTGTTTATACGATAGATAAATCGCCGTGTTATCTCTGTGCGAGGATGCGAAGAGGCTATCTATACAGCAATGCGAAGGAGCTGGGCTGCAATAAGATCGCACTCGGGCATCACTATGATGATGTTATCGAGACCATACTGATGGGTATGCTTTACGGTGGTCAGATACAGACCATGATGCCGAAGCTTCATAGTACGAATTTTCCTGGTATGGAGCTGATCAGGCCGATGTATATGATCAGAGAGGCTGATATCAAGTGGTGGCGTGATTATAATAAACTGCATTTTCTTCAGTGTGCCTGCAGGTTCACGGAGCAGAGCAAGAATCAGAGTGAGGATGATCCGCATTATTCAAAGCGTCAGGAGATCAAAGAACTGATCGCCGAGATGAAGAAGGTCAATTCCTTTGTAGAGGGGAATATATTTAAGAGTGTGGAGAATGTCAATCTGAATACCATCGTGGGCTACAAGAAGGATGGCGTGAGACATTTCTTTACGGAGGACTATGATACGATGATTGATCAGGAGGACTGATCGGAGAGCGGATCATGGGAAAGACATCTGACAGTGTCGGAATGGCTGCTCGAGAGTATTGATCGGGAAGACATACGACATAAGTATTAATATGAACAGAATGGACAGATTATGTCATGAATGAGTTTAAAAAGGGAGTTAAAGCCGGCGTTCCGATAGGGCTTGGATACCTGTCGGTATCGATCGGCTTTGGTATATTTTCAGTAGCAAACGGACTTTACTGGTGGCAGGCAGTACTTATCTCGATGCTGTGTCTGACATCAGCCGGTCAGCTTGCAGGAGTAAGAATAATGGCTGCAGGAGGGACGTACATATCAACGCTTATCTCGCAGCTGACTATAAATATAAGATATTCATTTATGTCGATATCGCTTTCGCAGAAGCTGGACAAGAGGTTTTCAGTTCCGCGCAAAGCGGTTTTCGGCTTTTTTATGACGGATGAAATATTTGCGGTTGCGAGCACAAGAGATGTTGTTACGACGTCATTCTTTGCAGGGCTTTCAGTGATGCCCTTCATAGGATGGACGGTCGGAACACTTACTGGAGCTCTTCTCGGAAATATCCTTAATGCTGCGATCATGAGTGCCATGGGACTTGCAATCTATGGAATGTTTGTGGCAATAGTGGTTCCGGAGATGAAGGAAAACAGAAATGTGCTTATGACTGCATGTATTGCAATGGCTGTCAGCTGCATATTCTATTATGTGCCTGTACTGAATATGGTATCGATCGGTATTTCAATCAGTATTTCTGCACTAGCAGCGGCATTTATCATGGCAATTCTGAGGCCTTTGCCGGATATTAATGATGAGGACATATAAATGGAGATCAAAACATTTTTAATATATCTTGCGGTGATTGCGGGCTCAACATATCTTATAAGGGTTATTCCATTTGTTCTTGTGAACAGAAAGCTTACAAACAGATATGTGAGATCATTTTTATACTACATACCATATGCGGTCCTGGCGGCAATGACGGTTCCGGCGGCTTTTTATGCAACGAGAAGCGTGATATCCGCTGTTTCGGGTATAGTTGTTGCAGCGCTGGTTTCTCTGAAATATAAGTCACTTATTGTTGTGGCATCAGTGGCATGTATCACGGTATTTCTTGTTGAACTCGTGATATAGTTGATCATGAAGTTCTTTATTTGATTTTGGGGAGTTTTTTGTATGGCGGAGAAGTATACTAAAAAGTCCATAATCGCAGAGATTTTTGTTCTTATCTTTGTCATTTTTGCTGTAGCTATTTTCGTAACATTTTTTAAGGCTATCGAAAGTGGCAGAGAAGATGACAATATGGTCACGATAGATCAGGTTTATGATGTGACTTTGAACGATAAGAAATATGATAAAACAACTACGCTTCCTGACTCTTCCCTTCCAAGACCGGGAAAGGGTGATACTGTCAGTTTCTCTTTCGTATTGCCTGATGAAAAGATAGCTGATCCTGAGCTTTCAATCTATGTAGATCATGCGGCACTTAAGGTGTATTTTAATGACGAGCTTGTTTTCGAAAAAGGAAACAAGGACAGAAAACCTTTCCCTGTAAGCTTTGCTTATGGCTTCTGCCTGTCGGATGATGATAAGATTCCTGAAATAGGTGATACTTCTGATAAGGTTGAAGAGGTATACAAGATCTCCGATGAGAGAATGTATGAACATAAAAAAGAGATGAAAAAAGCAAACTCCGTATGACTTTAAACATACGGAGTTTTTTGATGAATATGTAAATAATAGTAAAGAATATGATATAGAAAATCATCACATCATATTTATTCTTGAAAAGTGTGCATAGAGATCCGGGTTCACAAACATTACTGAATCAGGGTCGTTTTCTCTTTTTGCGGCGATTCTTGGTTTGGCAACTGCAACGCTGTCACGGATGATGAATTCCGGACGGAGAAGACTTTTGCTGATCGGAACGCCGTTGATGAGTGAATACAGAGTGAAATATGCGCATTTGCCGATTCCGGTTCTGCTCTGTCTTATGGTAGTAAGAGCAGGCTTTAGGGTTTCTGCGATAGGGATATCGTCAAAGCCGATAACACTTATATCATCCGGAACGGAAAGTCCCATTTCATTGATCGTTTTGATAACACCTGAAGCGATAAGGTCATTACCGCAGAGGATGGCTGTTGCCCCTCTGTCTATGAAACCCGGAACATGATATGGTGCACAGTCCGCAACGAAATAACCGTAAACCGCAAGGTTAGGATCAACGTTAAGACCATATCTTGCCATGCTGCTCAGGTAGGCGGTCATACGGTCATCGGAGATGAATGAGCCTGCCGAACCGTTAAGAAATGCGATCTTCTCGTGTCCTAAGCTTGTCAGATACTGAATGGCTGCGTCGATTCCTTCAGTTGAATCGGTTCCGACAGAGCTTACCATAGGATTTTTCTCGATTGCATTATCAAGAAGAACGGTTGGAATAGTCGTTGTACGAAGCTGTTCTGTCCACGGATCATCAAGAGACAGGCCTATAAAGAAAGCGCCGCTGTATTTTTCCTGGAGCATAAAGCTTTCATATTTATTATCAGATTGAATTTCATGGGACAGAGGAATGACTGAAAAATTCCATTTTTCACTGAAGGAAGCCTTCTGAAAGCCCATGACTATGTCGTAGCCAAAGGAACCTTCCTCCTCATAATCCATATTTTCGACAAACAGAGCGATACGTCTCATATCCTCTCTGAGGGCCTTGCGATTGATATAGCCCATCTCAACGGCTGTATCAAGTATAGTTTTTCTCAGATCCTCGCTTATATCCTTGCCGCCGTTCAGACCCTTGCTGACGGTTCCGAGAGATATTCCGAGCTTATCTGCAATATCCTTCATAGTTGCCATGGTCATCCACCTTCTTATATAAGTATAAAAACATCTATTTTTGTTTCAAATACATAAATCATAAGGGTAGTATATAACGTATTCCGGAAAAATACAAGCAAAAACGAAAAAATACGAAACAAAATACAAAAGATACGAAAAAAATATAAATATTTTCGCATTTTGTGTTGACAAAATCGTGTAAAAGTAATATTTTATAGTTGGATTACGAAACATTACGAAAATGAAATTTAGACAGAACGAAACAATACGAAACTATCGTGCTTTTATAAATGTGGGGCGGTTATATGAAAAATATAAAATTAAGACGCAGAAGAGTACTATCAACAGCACTTATCGCAGCCATGATGCTCAGCTTATCAGGATGTGGCAGCAGTAAGAAGGACAGCGGCAAGACCATGGAGAAGCTGAACAGCTCTCTTACGGAATACGAGGGGCTGACGGCAGCGGACAATAAGATAAGAACCACTTATGAGGTTTTTGTTTATTCTTTTGCCGACAGTGATGGCGATGGTATCGGTGATCTGAACGGCCTTACGGCGAAGCTTGATTATATAAACGATGGTGATCCTGCAACAACGGATGATCTTGGTTGTACGGAAATATGGCTGATGCCGATCTTCCCTTCCCCTACATATCATAAATATGATACGACAGATTATGAAGCAATAGACAGTCAGTACGGTACAATGGAAGACTTTGACAGGCTTCTGGATGAATGCCATAAGAGAGGCGTGAAGCTGATTCTCGATATTGCAGTGAATCATACATCAAGCGAACATCCATGGTTCGTTCAGGCGGCAGATTATATGAAGTCGCTTGCTGACGGTGAAGAGCCGGATGAGTCGAAATGTGAATATGCTTCTTATTATAATTTCAGTAAGGATGCACATTCAGGATACGAGATGCTCGATACCAGATGGTACTACGAAGCAAGATTCTGGTCAGGAATGCCGGATCTTAATCTGGACAATCCTAAGGTTAAGGATGAGATAGAGAAGCTGCTTTACTTCTGGCTTGATAAGGGAGTGGATGGCTTCAGACTGGATGCGGTTACCTCTTACTATACAGATGATAAGGATGACAGTATAGAGTTTATAAAATGGCTGAACGAAAGAGTCAAGGCTAAAAACAGTGACGCTTACATCGTTGGTGAGGCCTGGACGGATCAGTCAATCTACAGTGAGTATTATAAAAGCGGTGCGGATTCTTTCTTTGATTTCAACTTCTCGGGACAGGACGGAGTTATCGCATCGGTTGTAAGAGGAAATAAAAAAGCTTCCTACTACGCAGAACAGCTTGTTAAAGAGGAAGAATTATATAAGAGCATAGCACCGGATACGGCAATAAATGCTCCTTTCTATACAAATCACGATATGGCCAGAAGCGCCGGCTACTATGCAAATGATGATGGCAGCAAGGCCAAGCTTGCCGGAGCACTGAACCTCTTGATGACCGGAAATGCATTTATCTACTATGGTGAAGAGCTCGGTATGAGAGGTTCCGGAAAGGACGAAAATAAGCGTCTCGCTTTTCCATGGAGTGCTGATGCTTCCGGAGTGAACGGAGAGTACCTCTGCAAGGGACCTTCCGATGCAGATAAGGTGGACCAGAAATACGGTACACTCGAAGAACAGAAGAAAGACGAATATTCAGTATATAACTATTATAAAGAAGCCATCAGGGTAAGAAATGCTTTCCCTGCAATATCTAAGGGAACCACCGAGATAGCAGACAGCCTCACCGCTGACAAGACCTGCGGCTTTATCAGAAAGTATTCGGAAGGCACGGGAAACACCGGTGATGTACTGATCGTGATCAATACCGGTTCTGAGGAAGCAAAGCTTGACCTCTCTGATGTATCTGAATATAAAAACCTCGCAGCCGTGCTGACAGTAAATAAAGATAAGGTTACCTGTAAAAGTGGAAAACTTACTCTGCCGGGATATGGCATTGCGGTATTAACCAAATAAAGTAAGCTGAACATAGACTCGGCGGTAGATAATATTATTAAGGAATAAAAGCTATGAAAAAAACTCCACTTTTATGGAAGAAATTTTATAAAGAAAACAGAAATCGCTCGGATTTCAACTATCAAGGCCCCCTCGGAGCCGTAGTTACAGAAGACGGAACAATCTTCCGCCTCTGGAGCCCGGTTGCAGAATCAGTACGTATCAACCTGTACGAGAATGGCGGCAAAGGCAGTCTCCGGACAGGAGAAAACGGCTGCTTCATGCAGGACTATGATGCAGATGACAACGCCGGACTGGTGATGAGTTTTCCGATGGAATATGACAGAGGAAATGGTGTATGGTCCTTTAAGACATCTGATAATCTTGCCGGAGCATATTATGACTTTGATATTTCTATCGAAGGAACAACGAAGAAAACAGCCGATCCTTATGCGGTTGCTGCAGGTGTGAACGGCCTTCGTTCCATGATACTTCCGAGAGAGGTATCCAATCCGGAAGGCTGGAAGGATGACAAGGCACCTGAGAAGCCGGCAACGGATGTAATCTATGAAATAAATATCAGAGAATTCTCTCACAACCTTGAAATGGGTGAGGACAGCGGAAAATACACAGCCTTCAAGAGAATGTCCACGGGAGAAGAATTCAGGATAAAAGGAACAGAGAACAAGATAAACCCCCTCACATATATGAAGGAGTTGGGCGTCACTCATGTTCAGCTCTTACCTAGCTTTGACTTCGGCTCGGTTGATGAGAGAAAGTCAGATGAAAGCTTCAACTGGGGTTATGATCCGGTCAACTATAATGTGCCGGAGGGAAGCTTCTCCACAGATCCTTCAAATGGTGAAACAAGGGTACGTGAATATAAGGAAATGATAGAAGCTCTTCACAGCGCAGGCTTCAGAGTAATAATGGATGTGGTTTACAATCACACCTATAGCCTTGAGAGCAGCCTTCAGAAGACAGCCCCATGGTATTACTACAGAGTGAACAGCGACGGAACAGCTTCAAACGGATCAAGATGCGGAAACGATGTTGCCTCAGAAAGATTCATGGCAGGAAGATATATCATCAACTCGGTGCTTTACTGGGCTGAGGAATATCATATTGACGGCTTCAGATTTGACCTTATGGGTCTTCTTGATACAGACCTGATGAATGCTATCAGGGAAGCCCTTGATGAGAGATTCGGAAAGGGCGAAAAGCTTCTCTACGGCGAACCTTGGGCAGCCGGTGAAACAGCTATTGAAGAAGGCTTCACTCAGGCACTTAAGGCAAATACGATGAGAGTGACCGGCTTTGGCAATATGTCAGGCATCAAGCCTCTTGATGCAAGCATAGGCTTCTTCAATGATGATCTGAGAGACCTGATCAAGGGAATCTACTGTGATGAGAAGAGCCGCGGCTTTGTCAACGGCGGATGCATGGACCAGAAGATTATCGATGCAAGAAATGCAGCTCTTATGGAAACAGGAGAGCTTAAAGCAGAGGATATTAAGAATATTCCTCGGCTTGAGGACAGAGTTGCAAGAGGCGTTTCAGCTTTTAATGACTGCGGACTCACACCTATGCAGATGATAAGATATGTCAGCTCTCATGATGATCATACACTTTGGGATAAACTGACGATCACGACTCCGGATGAGGAGCTCAGGCGTAAGCAGAACATGCTGGCAGCAGCAGTATATATACTTGGACAGGGACACGTTTTCATGCTTTCGGGAGAAGAGTTCCTGAGAACTAAAAATGGTGAGTCCAATTCCTACAACCTTCCGATAAGCCTGAATGCACTCGACTGGAAGAGAGTATATGAGAACAGCGATGTGGTTGATTTCTACAAACAGCTTATAGCTATAAGAAAGAGTAACTCGGCACTTTCCGACATGAGCAGCGGAGCGGCTGAGAGGATCAGGATAGACAAGGCCGAGGACGGAATGGTGGCTTTCGAAGCTGATGACATCTTCGTAGTATTAAACAGTAACGAGATGAATTCGTATGTAAGCATTCCTCAGGGACGCTGGGAGATGATCCTCGGAAATCACGATGACAGAGTCGGTACCGCAGAATACAACGAGCGTGTACGCAAGGTCGATCCGGTATCCGTAACCATATACAAAAAGAACGACGTAGAATATGATTATAGTCCTGCGGATGTATTTGCGGATGCACCTATCGGAGGATGAGAATTATAAACTGCTTATAGTATTTCCATATTAATATGTTATACCGCCGAATTAATTATCAGTTAATGAGGCACCAATGGAGAATAAATGAATTTATCAGCAATTTATCACAGAACCACAGACAAATATGCATATCAGCTTTCTGACACCGAGCTGATCATAAATATCGAGACCGGATATGATGTAGATCATGTTTACATCTACCAGGGGGATCCTTACCTCGCGGGTATCATGGGCGGTAAGGAACAGTGGCAGGGCAGACGTGAAGAGGTATGCTACAAGAAAAGAAAGAAGGAGCATATCTGGTGGACGACCACTTTGTTCCCGGAGTACAGACGCTGCAAATACTATTTTGAGATAGTGAGCGGCGAGGAGAGAGTATTTCTCTTCGAGGACGGCTTCTATACTGAAGAGGAGATGCACCGTCCGGGCAAGGTTCTTTCGTATTTTATATATCCATGGATGAATCCGGTGGATACCTTCAAAACTCCGAAGTGGGTAAATGATACTGTGTGGTATCAGATATTTCCTGAGCGTTTCTGCAACGGGGACAGCAGTAATGACAACCCAGGAACAAAGCCATGGAAATGCGAAAAGATCAGAGGCCACAATGATTACTACGGCGGCGATCTGCAGGGAATAATCAACAGATTTGATCATATAAAGAATCTGGGGATTACCGGTCTCTACCTTACACCGATATTTGAAGCAGATTCAAATCATAAATACAATACAACAAATTACAAGAAGGTTGATCCGCATTTCGGAAGCAACGAAAAGCTGAAGGAGCTTGTAAAGCTTGCGCATGACAACGGCATGAAGGTTATGCTGGATGCGGTATTTAACCATACAGGTACAGACATCTCGATGTGGCAGGATGTTCTGACAAATGGCCAGATGTCCAAGTATAAGGACTGGTACATGATCAATGAGTGGCCGGTTGACAAGAAGCGTGACACGAAGGACGGAAGATATTATTCCTTCGCATTCACCGAACAGATGCCGAAGCTCAATACAAACAATCCTGAGGTCAGAGAATACCTCCTTGATATCGTAGCCTTCTGGATGAAGGAATTTGATATCGACGGACTCCGCTTTGATGTCGGAAATGAGATATCACATCGTTTCCTTCAGGAGGTTCGCGAGATGACCAAGAGCATCAAACCTGACTTCTACTTACTCGGAGAAATATGGCATGATGCAACACCGTGGCTTCTCGGAAATGAGTATGATGCGGTAATGAATTATCCGCTGTCTACAGCAATCTCCAACTACTGGATATATCCGGAGTGGGATTCAAAGGAATTTGAATACGGAGTGAACAGAAGCTTTACAATGTATATGCAGCAGGCGAACGATGTAATGTTCAATCTTCTTGATTCGCATGACACCAACCGTCTGATAGATAAGGTAAAGGATAAGGATGTTTTCTACCAGCAGCTTGCGGTTCTCTACACCATGCCGGGCAGTCCTTGCATCTACTACGGAACAGAGATAGTGATGCCGGGCGGATTTGATCCGGACTGCCGCAGATGTATGCCGTGGGACGAGATCGATGCAGGCGTTTATGATGAGGAGATAAGTGAGATCAGAAAGCTCATCAGCCTCAGAAAGGAACACCCTGCAGCAAGAAGCAGAAACTTCCACTTCCCGAACAGTATAGACGACAAGAGAACGGTCGAGTACATCAAGATCTGCGACAAGGGCTGCATCAGCATAGTCCTGAACTGCGGCGATGAACCAATCGACCTACCACCTGAGATTACTTACAAGAACGTCCTCTACAGCAGAAAGTATTCCTCCGGAGTACTTGACGCGAAGGGAATTCTCATCAGTTTATTGCAGGGATGATAATTCATGAGATAATAACGTAGCGTCATGATCGTATATGTCTCTGAAGGCGTATTTTATCTACAACTGAAGAGACATATACGATCATGAATCGGAATTAAATCACACAGCGTCATGTACACATATATCTCTGAAGGCGTATTTTATCTACAACTGAAGAGACATATACGATCATGAAATTACAGAGTGTCATGTACACATATATCTCCGAGGGCGTATTTCACCTACAACTGAAGAGATATATGTGTACATGATACAGGCAGATAATAAAAGGAGAATTAATATGCGACACGCAGGAATACTACTTCCGATATTTAGCCTCCCGGGAAAATACGGGATCGGCTGTTTCTCAAAAAATGCATACGAATTCATCGACTTTCTGAAGAAAGCAGGACAGAAATACTGGCAGATACTTCCGGTTGGTCCGACGGGCTACGGTGATTCACCTTACCAGACATTCTGCTCCTTCGCAGGTAATCCATATTTTATAGACCTTGAAGCTCTTATCGAAGAGGGACTTCTGGACAAGAAGAAGGTCGATAAGGTTTACAAGAACTGCGGCGATGACAGAATTGACTACGAGATGCTCTATAACACAAGATTTCCTGTTCTTCATGATGCTTATGCAGCAGCAAAGGAAAAGGGCGTTAAGAGACTTAAGGCATATAAAAACTTCGTGACAGAAAATGCAGACTGGCTTGATGATTATGCACTCTTCATGTCACTTAAGGATGATATGGGCGGCATCAGCTTCACGGAGTGGCCGGAGGAGCTGAGAGTAAGAGATGAGAAGGCTCTGAAGAATGCAGCTAAGAGACTTGCCGATGAGATTGACTTTTACAAATATCTCCAGTTCAAGTTCTACGAGCAGTGGAATAAGGTTAAAGAATACGCAAATAAAAACGGTATCGATATAATCGGAGATCTTCCGATATATGTTTCACCTGACAGTGCGGATGTATGGGCTCATCCGGAGCTCTTCCAGCTGGATAAGAATGCCAGACCAAAGGCAGTTGCAGGCTGTCCTCCTGATGGCTTTACACCACTCGGTCAGCTTTGGGGCAATCCGCTTTATGACTGGACTTACCACAACAAGACAGGCTATGCATGGTGGATAAGTCGTAT
>CAMNMC010000015.1 GCA_946544235.1 uncultured Lachnospiraceae bacterium
GAGCTGGAAAACGGCGATTTTCTTACTATGGATTTCGGATGTGTTTACGAGGGCTATTGTTCTGATATGACCAGGACGGTCGTTATCGGCAGAGCCGATGATGAGATGAAGAAGGTATATAATACAGTCCTTAAGGCTCAGACCGAGGCTGTTCAGGCCATTAAAGCAGGGCTGGTATGCAAGGATGTCGATAAGATCGCGAGAGATATAATTGCCGCAGAGGGCTATGGGCAATATTTCGGACACGGTCTCGGACATAGCGTAGGACTTTACATACATGAAAGTCCGGCACTCAATACAAGAGATGAGACAATCCTTGAAGAAGGAATGATCGAAACCATCGAGCCGGGAATATATATTCCGGATAAATATGGAGTAAGGATCGAGGATATGGGTGCTGTTACTGCGGAGGGATACGATAATTTTGCTTCATCAACTAAGGAATTGATTGAGATTATGTAAACCTAATTATGCATAATCAATTCAGCTTCGAGAAATAATAGTTTATTTTGGCTGATTATTTGGCGGATTATCTGTATTTTTAACTTGCAATTTGTTGAAACAGTGTTATAATCCTATTAACATAATAAACTGACACTAGAGTGGGTTCGGACTTCGAACCCACTTTCATTTATGTAAAAGGAGTGAGAATTTGAAAAAAAGCGAAATCGAAGAAAGGACAACGGAACTCGTCATGCCGATAATAGAAGAGGGCGGTTTTGAACTCTGGGATGTCGAGTACGTTAAGGAAGGACCGGACTTCATCATTCGTGTCTATGCGGACAAGGAGGGCGGAATCGGAATTGATGACTGCGTTGCAATAAGCAGAAAGCTTTCCGATAAGCTGGATGAGGATGATTTCATTAAGGAGGCATACATCCTTGAAGTAAGCTCGCCGGGACTTACAAGACCGCTGAAGAAGGATAAGGATTTTGAAAGGTCCATCGGACGTTTGGTCGAGATCAAGCTCTACAGCGCCGTAAATGGCAGCAAGGAGTTTGAGGCAGAACTTAAGGGTTTTGATGAAAAAACAGTAACTGTTGCTTCTGAGGAAGAAACCATCACAATCGAAAGATCCAATATTTCATCGATAAGACTTGCGTTCGTCGAGTAAAAATCATGTGTAGTATATGCTGCGTATTATTTGTCAGTGGATAAATATATCCGACGGTATATGATACGCCGGAAAATATTAATTTAAGAAGAATAATGGAATAGGAGGAATATAAAAAATGTCAGAAATAATTGATGCTCTTGATCAATTAGAGAAGGAAAAAGGAATAAGCAAGGAAGTTCTTATGGAGGCTATCGAGAAATCACTTGATTCAGCCTGCGAGAAGGATTTCGGTAAGGATACGGATTACGAAGTAAAGATGGACAGAAAAACCGGAAAGATCCAGGTTTTCGCCAATAAGACAGTAGTTGATGTCATCTATGATACACACAGAGAGATGACTCTTGAGGAAGCAAGACATTATGATCCAAACGCTCAGCTTGATGATGAGATCCGTGTTGAGGTAACAACCAAGGATTTCGGACGTATCGCTGCGCAGAAGGCAAGAAGTATAATTGTTCAGGCTATCAAGGAAGGCGAGAGATCAGCAGTTTATGATTATTTCGTTTCAAGAGAGAAGGATATCATGACAGGTATCGTTCAGAAGGTTAATGACAGAGGCCTTACTATAAGTCTTGATGAGAAGATGGAGACCATACTCAGCGAGCAGGAGATGATCCCTGGTGAGCATTACAGAGTTGGTGACAGGATCAAGCTTTACGTAGTAGAAGTTAAGAAGAATCCTAAGGGCTTCAAGGTTGTTGTTTCAAGAACACATCCAGATCTTGTCAAGAGACTCTTCGAGAGAGAGATCAGCGAGGTTTCAGACGGAACAGTTGAGATCAAGAGTATCAGCAGAGAAGCAGGTTCAAGAACCAAGATCGCCGTATACTCAAATGATAAGAATGTTGATGCCGTTGGTGCCTGTGTAGGTATGAGCGGAACCAGAGTAAATAATATTGTTGATGATCTTAAGGGTGAGAAGATCGATATCATCGAGTGGAGTGAGAATCCGGCTGTATTTATTGAGCATTCTCTCAGCCCTTCAAAGGTCGTTTCCGTAAGACTTGTTGCCGGTGAGAAGTCAGCAAAGGTAGTCGTACCTGATTATCAGCTTTCACTTGCAATCGGTAAGGAAGGCCAGAATGCAAGACTTGCTGCCAAGCTTACAGGCTATAAGATTGATATCAAGAGTGAATCACAGGCTGCCGAGCTTGGTGAGGAGTACTACGCTGATACAATTGAAAATGTTGAAGAAGAGTACAGCGATGAGAAATACGACAAGGATCAGGAGTACGATGATGAGTATGATGATCGTGAGTATGACGACGAGTACGATAAGGATCGTGAATATGATGAAGAATATGACGATCGCGAGTACGATGATGAATATGATGATCGTGAGTATGACGATGAGTACGATGATTATGATGACGAAGAGCGTGATTATGATGATGAGTACGCAGATGATTACGATGATGAGTATTCTGACGAAGAATATGCCGATGAGGAATATGATGATGCGGAATACGATGACGACGGCAAGTCAGAAGATAAGGAGTGATCTTTTAATCCATGGAGAAGAAGAAACCGCTCAGAAAATGTGTTGGCTGCAATGAAATGAAGCCAAAATCAGAGCTTGTCAGGATCATCAGAACCTCTGAGGGCGAGATACTGCTTGATCTGACCGGAAGACAGAATGGTCGAGGCGCATATATATGCAGATCAACGGAATGTCTCGAAAGAGCAAGGAAGAACAATTCACTCAGCAGATCCTTTGGAATGAGCATCTCAAGTGATATTTATGAGAAGATAGCAGCGGAGCTTAAATAATATGGATAAAAGACTTGGAATGCTCGGGCTTGCAGCAAAGGCGGGAAATGTTGCTTCGGGAGGCTTTTCTACAGAAAAGGCCATTACCGACGGAAAAGCATATTTTGTTATTATCGCCGAGGATGCATCTGAGAATACAAAAAAGAAATTTGAAAATAAATGTAGATACTATGGTATCCCGTATGCAGTTTGCGGGAAAATGGATGAGTTGGGACACATGATAGGTAAAGAGGCAAGAACTTCGCTTGCAATAACTGATGAAAGCTTTGCTGAAAGCTTCATCAAAAAGTTCAGTCCCGACGGAAATAAGAGGTGTAATGAATGAGAGTTTACGAGTTTGCTAAAGAATTATCTGCAGAAACCGGTAAAACCATTTCAAGCAGTGATGTACTGCTTATAGTCAGCAAGAAGAAGGATGGACTTAAGGCATCCAGCGGAATAGATGATGATCTGATGAATTTTGTCAGAGAAAATGTATCTTCCGGAGCAAAGTCTTCCGATGCTGCAAAGAAGGAAGAACCGGTTAAAAGTGCAGAGAATACGGCTGTAAAGCCACAGGCCGCTGAGGGTGAAAGAAGACCTCATCCTGAAGGAGAGAGACCTGTAAGGGATGCAGAGAGACCGCTCAGGCCACGTCCTGAAGGCGACAGACCTGTAAGAGATGGTGAGAGACCGCTCAGACCACGTCCTGACGGCGAGAGACGTCCGAGACCTGACGGTGAGAGACCGCTCAGACCACGTCCTGACGGCGAGAGACCTATCAGAGACGGCGAGAGACGTCCGAGACCTGATGGAGAGAGACCACTCAGACCACGTCCTGATGGAGAGAGACCTGTAAGAGATGGAGAGAGACGTCCGAGACCTGATGGAGAGAGACCTGTAAGAGATGGCGAGAGACGCCCAAGACCTGATGGTGAGAGACCACTCAGACCACGTCCTGACGGCGAGAGACCTATCAGAGACGGCGAGAGACGTCCAAGACCTGACGGTGAGAGAAGACCAAGACCAGATGGTGAGAGAACTTTCAGAGATGGTGAGAGACGTCCGAGACCTGACGGAGAGAGACCGGTAAGAGATGGCGAGAGAAGACCACGTCCTGACGGAGACAGACCATTCAGAGATGGTGAGAGACGTCCGAGACCTGACGGAGAGAGACCGGTAAGAGATGGCGAGAGAAGACCACGTCCTGATGGAGACAGACCATTCAGAGATGGTGATAGAAGACCACGTCCTGATGGGGACAGACCTGTAAGAGACGGCGAGAGAAGACCTAGACCTGATATGATGCGCGGCGGAATGGATAAGGACAAGGACGAAGCTTACGAGAAGCCGGGCAGAGACAGAGGCGAAAGCCGCAGACGCGAGAGCAGCATGGGTGATGAGCGCAGCCGTCGTGAGAGCGAAAAGAGCGCAAGAGAGAGCAGACGTGATAAGGAAAAATATGAGAAGGATCGTCGTGACAGAGAAGACAGAGAAATGATGGGCAGAAAGGATCAGGGCAGGAAGGATTCCGGAAGGAAGGAACCTGTCAAGAAAGAGCCTGTTAAGAAGGAAGCAGTTGAGCCGGTTATCAAGACAATCACTCTTCCTGAGGTTGTATCTGTTCAGGAACTTGCCGACAAGCTTAAACAGCCTGTAAATGCTCTTATCAAGAAGCTTTTCCTTGAGGGTAAGATGGTAACTGTAAATACAGACCTTTCTTACGAGGATGCAGCTGAGATAGCGCTTGAATATAACTGTATTGCCGAAGAGGAAGAAAAGGTAGATATCATTGAGGAGCTTCTTAAGGATGAAGAAGATCCTGAAGATAAGCTTACACCTAGGCCGCCGGTTGTCTGCGTAATGGGACACGTTGACCATGGTAAAACATCTCTCCTTGATGCTATCAGAAAGACTCAGGTTACTGCTGATGAGGCAGGTGGAATCACACAGCATATCGGTGCTTATGTAGTTAAGGTAGGAGATCAGAGAATCACCTTCCTTGATACTCCGGGACATGAGGCATTTACTGCAATGCGTATGCGTGGTGCTCAGTCAACCGATATCGCTATCCTTGTTGTAGCTGCTGATGATGGTGTTATGCCTCAAACTGTTGAGGCTATCAACCATGCCAAGGCCGCCGGAATTGAAATAATAGTTGCTGTAAATAAGATAGATAAGGAAAGTGCAAACGTAGAAAGAGTTAAGCAGGAGCTTACCGAGTATGGTCTTATTGCAGAAGACTGGGGCGGGTCTACAATATTCTGTCCTGTATCTGCACATACCAAGGAAGGTCTCGACAATCTTCTTGATATGATCCTTCTTACAGCTGATATCCTTGAACTTAAGGCAAATAAGGATCGCATGGCAAGAGGACTTGTTCTTGAGGCAAGACTTGATAAGGGTAGAGGACCTGTTGCAACACTTCTTGTTCAGAAGGGTACTCTTAAGGTTGGTGACCACATCGCTATCGGTGAGGTAAGCGGACGTGTAAGAGCCATGATCGATCATAAGCAGAGACGTGTTAAGGAAGCTACTCCTTCAACACCTGTAGAGATTATCGGTCTGAACGGTGTTCCAAATTCAGGAGACATATTTGTCACAACCAAGAATGAGAAGGAAGCTAGAGAGATCACGGATGCATTTAAGACAAGAGGTAAGGAGAACCTTATCGCTGAGACCAAGAGAGGAATGTCTCTTGATGACCTCTTCAACAAGATGCAGGAAGGTACTGTTAAGGAACTTGATCTTATCATCAAGGCCGATGTACAGGGTTCTGTAGAAGCTGTTAAGCAGAGTCTTCTTAAGCTTTCAAATGAAGAGATCGTTATCAAGTGTATCCATTCAGGTGTTGGTGCTATCAATGAGTCCGACGTTACACTTGCTGCTGCATCAAATGCAATCATAATCGGCTTTAACATCAGACCTGATGCGCAGGCTAAGGCTCTTGCAGATCAGGAAAAGGTTGATGTAAGATTATACAGAGTTATATATAATGCCATAGATGATATCGAGTCAGCTATGAAGGGTATGCTGGATCCTGTATTTGAGGAGAAGGTTATCGGCCATGTTGAGGTAAGACAGACCTATAAGGCTTCAGGTATCGGTACTATCGCAGGTTCTTATGTTCTGGATGGCGTTGTTGAAAGAGGTTGCTCAGCAAGGATCACAAGAGATGGTGAACAGATATTTGAAGGAAAGCTTGCCTCACTCAAGAGATTTAAGGATGATGTCAAGGAAGTTAAGGCGGGATTCGAGTGCGGACTTGTATTTGAAGGCTTTAATGATATCAAGGTTGATGATCAGATCGAGTGCTACAAGATGGTTGAGGTTCCTAGATAAAGGAATTGAAACGACCGATACCGGGAAATATATGTGATCATATGTTTGTGGCAGGATTTGATCGAGGATAAGACTATGAGAAAAGGAAACAACTATAAAGGCGGTCGTACAAACAGTGACGTGCAGAGGGTTCTCAGCCATATCATCATGAATGAACTGAAGGATCCCCGCATCGATCCTGTCAGGACGTCCATTACAAAACTTGAGGTTACGAAGGATCTGAAATACTGTAAGGTATATATAAGTGTGCTTGGAGATGATGAGAAGAAGAAGGACACGATTGCCGGACTCGACTCAGCAAAGGGGTATATCAGAAGAACTCTTGCCGGAACACTTAATCTTCGTAATACTCCGGAACTGCAGTTTACACTGGACAATTCTATTGAATACGGTGTTGAGATGGCTAAAAAGATTGATGATATTCTCGGAACTTCGTCAGAAGATAATGCTGATGATGAGTCAGATGATTATTCTGATGAAGCAGAAGAATTTGATGAAGATGATAACACATCTGTCGAAGATTCTGAGAATGACGAAAGAGATTATGAAGAGGAATAACTATGGTGCAGGACTTCAGAGAAAAATCAAAAAAACTTCATAAGCTTATTGCTGCTGCAGAAAAAATAGCCATTCTTGGACATATCAGACCGGATGGCGACTGTATAGGCTCCATACTCGGATTGTATAATTATATCAGTGATAACTACAAGGATAAGACTGTTGATGCTTATGCGGAGGCATATTCACCGAATTTCAAGATACTCAGCGGCGCAAGAAAGATTAAGCACGAGCCGGGTGAGGGCTGTTACGATCTTGCAATATCCGTAGATGCTTCGGATACAGATCGTCACGGAAAGTTCGGCACGATATTTGCAAATGCAATTTCAACATATATGATAGACCATCATGTAAGTAACCAGGGCTTTGGTGATATCTGCTGCATCGATCCTGATTCGTCATCGGCTTGCGAGGTTATCTGTGAACTGGTTGATATGGATAAGCTTTCCAAGGACGCGGCAGAGTGTCTCTACCTCGGAATGGTTCATGATACAGGCGTGTTCAAATACAGTAATGTAAGTGAGCGTACCATGGAGCTTGCGGGAAGACTTATATCTATCGGTGCTAGACCTGACGTTATCATCGACGAGACCTTCTACAAGAAGACCTATAAGCAGAACCTTCTTATGGCCAAGACAGTGCTTGAATCAACACTGTATCTTGACGGAAAAGCTATTTCAGGATTTATTTCGAAAGCAACCTTTAAGCAGTTCAAGGCAAATACAACCGATACCGAGGGTATCGTTGAACAGCTGAGGCTTACTGAGGGAGTTGAGGTGGCTGTATTTATCTATCAGCTTACAAAGAAATGCTTCAAATTCAGTCTGAGATCCAAGAATTATGTGGATGTCAGCGTTATTGCTACGAAGTTTGGAGGCGGCGGACATCTTCATGCGGCAGGCTTTGAGGCCGAGGGTGATCCGGATGATATACTCGGCAAGGTTCTTACTATGGTTGAGGAACAGCTTAAGTAATGTATAACGGAATACTAAATCTATATAAAGAACAGGGATTTACCTCCTTCGATGCGGTTGCAAAGCTGAGGGGAATCCTTCATCAGAAGAAAATAGGACATACGGGAACGCTCGATCCGCTTGCGGAGGGCGTTCTTGTGATGTTACTCGGTTCGGCAACGAAGCTGTCTGATATACTTACCTCGGATCATAAGGAATATGAGGCTGAGATGAAGTTGGGCTGTACTTCGGATACGGATGATATAACGGGAGAGATCGTATATACCAAGGGATTATCCGGTGATGGTGAAGGAATAAATACTGAAACTGTCGATACTGGAAGAGTCGGTGATGGTGGATGTGTGATTCCAACAAATGAAGAGATTAAAGCTGCTGTTATGTCATTTGTCGGAAGCTATGATCAGATACCGCCGATGTATGCGGCGATCAAGGTTGACGGAAAGAAGCTCTACGAATATGCCAGAGAAGGAAAAACCGTTGAGAGAACGCCGAGAAGAGTTGATATCCATGAAATCAGGATCACGGAGATTAACTATCCTTACGTACGATTCTATGTGAAGTGCTCCAAGGGAACCTATATCAGAAGCCTCTGCAGGGATATCGGAGAGAAGCTTGAAATCGGTGCTCTGATGTCGGGACTTACGAGAAAAGAAGCCGGTAATTTCAGGATTGAGGACAGTCTTAAGTTCTCTGAGATTGAAGAGCTTGTCATAAGCGGAAGAATTGAAGAGTATATTAAGCCGGTTGATTTTTTTATGCAGGATCTTCCGCAGGCTGCGGTTACTCCGGAACATGAGAAATATCTTCTGAATGGTAATAAGCTGAGCCCTGAGGGACTTGATTTTCCTGATGATGCTTCTAAAGATACTGCGATGTCCGGAAAGATGGTCAGAGTATATCTGAAGGATGAATTCAGAGCGCTTTATACTTATGACAAACAGGAAGGTATATTCAGACCATATAAGATGTTTATGTCATGATCCGATAATAAAAACAGGATGATGATTACCGGAAAGAATGACAGATTGATTATATATTAATTTCGGTTGTTTTTGTTGGATTATGGCTGCAACAGCTACATGATATTGAAATTAAGTTGGAATAATAATGATAGTAATTGATGATATCAATGAAATAAAAAATTACATAATAGTTCAGTCGGCAGTGACGATTGGCAAGTTCGATGGCATACACAGGGGACATATGCTCCTCTTAAACAGGATACTTGAACTGAAGAACGAAGGATATACGGCTGTAGTCTGCATGATAAATCAGGGTAAGCCGGGCGTACTTAGTTTCAGGGAAAAGGCAGAGTACCTTGAGTTACTTGGAGTTGACTACCTGATTAATTTCAGGTTTACTGATGAGTTTGCGAAGCAGACGCCGGAGCAGTTTATTTCTTCTTTTCTGATGGATAAGCTGGATGCTGCCAAGGTTGTTGTCGGAAATGATTTTCATTTCGGTTATAAGAGGTCCGGTGACACGACTACACTTAAAAGCTTTGAGAAAAAATATGGCTATACCTGTGATTTTTACGAAAAGCTGAAGGAGGGCAGTACTGTAATCAGTTCTACAGAGATAAGACAGTCTCTTGGACTTGGTGATATGGCTTCTGCGAAGGTGATGCTCGGAAGGTCTTACAGTATATGTGGAACGGTGGTTCATGGGAAGCATCTGGGAAGCACTATCGGATTTCCGACTATCAATATTCTTCCTGAAGAGGATAAGCTTGTTCCGAAATATGGCGTATACACATCGAAGGTTCTTGTTGGAAGCGAAGAGTACAGAGGTATAACAAATATTGGTGAGAAGCCGACTGTCGGAGGATTTCCGGTTTCTGCTGAAACTTATATTTTTGATTTTGACAGGGATATATATGGTGAGCAGGTGACGGTGATACCTGAGAGATTTATCAGGGAAGAAAGAAAATTTGCTTCGATCGATGAACTGAAAGCACAGCTGGACAGGGATATTGAAGATGCAAGGAATATATGAAGATTTATTTAAAAACGGCTTTGAACAATATATATGATTTGACAGTGATATAATAGTGTTTTATATTTATCATATT
>CAMNMC010000016.1 GCA_946544235.1 uncultured Lachnospiraceae bacterium
ATCGTCGGTGAACAGAAAAACCTTTTCAATGATGATTATCTGTCGAAGGAAGCACTTCAGCATCACAGGATAATTGGTCTTGCATTTGACACATACTGGATCACGCAATATAATGATACACTCTATCTGATGGATCAGCATGCAGCTCATGAAAAGGTTAATTATGAGCGATTCCTGAAGGATTTCAAGGAAAGAAAGATTGTTTCACAGAGAATGTTTCCACCCGAGATCATCTCGCTTTCTGCGGTTGAAATGGATGCTGTCAGAAATAACATGGAACGCTTCAATGAAACCGGTTTTGAGATTGATGAATTCGGCGGAAATGAAGTGAAGATTAGCGCCATGCCTGTAAATCTTGCCGGAATAAACGGACGTGATATATTCCTTGAATTTGTAACTTATCTTGCGGGAAATGCCAGTGGAGTTACTGAGGATATATTTGTTCATAAGCTTGCCACTATGGGCTGTAAGGCAGCCGTAAAGGGCAGTCAGAGGATAACAGTTGAGGAAGCCCAGACACTTATCGAAGAGCTTCTTACACTTGATAATCCATATACATGCCCTCACGGAAGGCCAACGATAGTAAAATATTCGAAGACAGAACTCGATAAGAAATTCAAGCGAATAGTTAACTGATTATAGTATAATGAGGTCCGCATAAACATATGCCTCTTCAGTTGTAGCAAGAATACGCCTTCAGAGGCATATGTTTATGCGGACATGAAAACTATGAATATAAGTGAGTATTGCACGTTCATGATAGCAATATGCAACGTATATTACTACTTGGTTGTAGATAAAATACGCCTTCAGAGGCATATATTTACGCCAACATGAATACTGTGAAAACGAGTTAGTATTATGGAGAATAGCGTTAAACGTAAACTTATAGTTATAACAGGGCCGACAGCGGCCGGTAAGACGGAGCTTTCGATCAAGCTTGCGAAGAAGCTTGACGGAGAGATTATTTCAGCTGATTCCATGCAGGTTTATAAAGGTATGGATATCGGAACCGCCAAGATAAGGCCTTCCGAAATGCAGGGAATCCCTCATCATCTGATAGATGTATTTGAACCTGAACATGGAATGAATGTTGCGGAGTTTAAAAGCCTTGCAAAGTCTGCAATTGAGGATATCCACAGCAGAGGAAAGCTTCCGATACTGGTCGGAGGAACCGGCTTTTATATTCAGGCTGTTCTGTATGATACGGAGTTTGAGGAAGAGGAAGAGAATGATTATCGTAAGGAACTAAATGCTCTTGCAGAAACTCCGGAGGGCTGCGAAAAGCTTTACAACATGCTTAAGGAGGAGGATCCTGAGGCAGCCGAGAAGATACATCCAAATAATATTAAAAGAGTTATAAGGGCTATTGAGTTTAAACATAATACAGGAATGAAGATATCGGAGCATAATGTGACCGAAAAACAGAAGGAATCACCTTATGATTTTACGTATTTTGTTCTCACAATGAATCGTGATAAGCTTTATGAACGTATTGACAAAAGAGTGGATATTATGCTTCAGGAAGGTCTTGTCGATGAAGCTAAAGGGCTGATGGACAGAGGACTTACCGAAGATCATATTTCCATGCAGGCAATCGGCTATAAAGAGATATATCAATATCTTGCCGGAAGGATGAGCTTAGAAGAGGCGGTAGAGCTTCTGAAGAAGAATACACGTCATTTTGCAAAAAGGCAGCTTACATGGTTCAGACATGAGAGAACTGTAACCTGGATCGATAAGGATGAGTTTAAAGACGAGGACAGCATCCTTCTGTATATGATGAGCTGTATTAATACAAAATAGTTTAAATACTAAATACTATGAATATAACATGCAAGTAGATTTGCCGTATATTTATAACATGTGATTGATAATCATTAAAGAGTTAAATAATAGCTTCATAATTCTGCTCTTCATAAAATGCTATATTTTTATGATGTGACAGAATCTGACATACATATAATAGAGAAGCTTACTATTATTAAAATAATAAAGATATAAAAATATAATAATATAGAGAAAAAAATAATTTAAAGCAGGTATAAATCATGAACAGTAACAATAATTCCCTCAGGGAATACTACGTATCTCTCGGAATTGATGAGAAGGTCTATGACTTTTGTGCGTCAATCGAGGAGAAGCTTAAAGAAAGATTTGAGAAAATTGACCTTGTTGCGGAGCAAAACAGTATCAAGGTTATAAAGGCTATGCAGGATGCACGTCTTGCAGAGAATCATCTGTATGGTTCAACGGGCTATGGTTATAATGACAGCGGAAGAGATACGCTTGAGAAAATATATGCAAACGTATTTAAGACCGAGGATGCTCTCGTCAGACAGCAGATCACCTGTGGAACACATGCACTGACACTTGCACTCGCAGGAAACCTAAGACCTGGCGACCGCATGCTTTCGATTGCAGGAAAGGTTTATGATACGCTGCAGGGAGTTATAGGTGTAAGAGAGGAAAAGGGCTCTCTTGCGGAATTCGGTATCGGATATGATCAGGTTGACCTTCTTCCGGACGGAAGCTGGGATTTTGAAGGTATCAGAGCTGCTATAAAACCCGAGACAAAGCTTGTTGAGATTCAGCGTTCGAAGGGCTATGATACGAGGAAATCGTTAACGGTTGCCGAGATTGCCGAAGCAATACGTTTTGTAAAGGAAATTCGCAGTGATATCATTGTTATGGTCGATAACTGCTACGGCGAGTTTGTTGAGACAACAGAGCCATCAGAATATGGTGCTGATATGATCGTCGGATCTCTTATCAAGAATCCGGGCGGCGGACTTGCTCAGACAGGTGGATATATCTGCGGTACAAAGGAATGTGTTGAAAATGCTGCCATCAGACTTACAACTCCGGGACTTGCCAAGGAGGTTGGAGCGAGCATGTCTGCAACAAGAAGCTTTACACAGGGACTCTTCCTTGCTCCGACGGTTACTGCAGCGGCTCTTAAAGGAGCTATATTTGCAGCAAATATATACGAAGCTCTCGGTTTTACGGCTGTTCCGAATGCATCGGAGGAGAGGGCTGATATAATACAGGCAGTTACTCTCGGCTCGTCAGACGGAGTAAGAGCCTTCTGTGAAGGAATACAGGCAGCGGCTCCTGTAGACAGCTTTGTAACTCCTGTGCCATGGGCTATGCCGGGTTACGACTGCGATGTTATAATGGCGGCCGGAGCATTTGTTTCCGGTTCATCAATAGAGCTTTCAGCCGATGCTCCGATCAAGGAACCATATGCGGTGTATTTCCAGGGAGGGCTTACCTACCCGCACGCAAAATTCGGAATAATGATGTCATTAAATAAAATGGTAGAAAAAAAGCTTATAGTATTGTAAGATGTTTTTTATCTTCTTTATTGCACCTGGAGAGGCAAGAGAGGAGATAAAAATATGAATAATAACAAAAGAACACTAAGTATCAGCAATATGGACCACAGCGAGAGACCGCGTGAGAAGGCTATTGATATGGGAATCGATACGCTTTCCGACTCTGAACTGCTGAGCATCATACTCGGCAGCGGCAACAGGGATGAAAATGTTATAACTCTTGCGCAGAGAGTTCTCAATTCGCACCATGTTCATAAGGGTTTGATAGGACTCAATTATATGTCCTATCATGATCTCACTTCGATAAGCGGGATCGGAAAGGTCAAAGCATGCCAGCTCATGGCTGTCGCTGAGCTTTCCAAGAGAATGTCCATGGTCAGGAAGAACAGGGAGATAAATCTGTCGTCGCCTGCGGACATCGCTGAATATTATATGGAGTATTGCCGCTTTCTCACAAGAGAAAAGGTTATAGTCATGTTTGTTTCGGCATCAAACACTCTCATCAAGTGGGAGGTGCTTTCGGAAGGAACGGTGAACCGGTCGATCATATCTCCGAGGGAGGTTTTTATAGAAGCCCTCCGATGTGATGCCGTAAATATAGCACTGCTTCACAATCATCCTTCCGGAGATCCGGAACCAAGCGAAAACGATATTATTGTAACAAACCGGATAATAAAAGCCGGTGAGCTGCTCGGAATAGGTCTGCTCGACCATATAGTTATGGGCGACGGAACCTATGTTAGTATGCTTGAAAGAGGATATATAAAATGAAACAGTCGAAGAGGGGAAGAGATATAAGTCCAAGATATCTGTTCCTTGCATTAACCATAATATGTGTCGTATTTCTTGTATTTTCGATATTTTTCAAGGATCAGACTCAGAAGATCAGAGGTTATCTGTCACGTATAATCGTACCTCTTCAGGAGGGGGCCGATAAAGCGGGAGACACTCTTTCTGATGGTCTGTCTTATTTTGGTGATGTCAAAAAGCTTAAGGAAGAGAATGAAAAGCTCAAGGAAACACTGAAGGAGTACGAAAACGAGGCGGCAAAATATCAGGCTGAGCTTTCGGAACTCGAGGATCTCAGATCTCTGTATGAGCTTGACAAGAAATTTCCTGATTACAATATGACCGCTGCCAGAGTTTTCTCTACAGATTCCAGCAGCTGGTTTAATGAACTTTATATCGATAAAGGGCTGAATGACGGCATATATGAAGGCTGTAATGTTCTCTGCGACAATGGTCTTCTGGGCATAGTGGTTGAGTCATATGACAATTATGCCAGAGTAAGAGCCATCATAGACGACAGATCCAACATTACGGCTGAGGTCGGTAAGGACAATGCTCTCTGTAATGTTGAAGGCAGTCTGAAAAATATGGAGGAAGGCTTCCTCTATGTTACCGATATCAATAAAAATGCAAGTGTTGAGATAGGGGACAGGGTTATAACCTCAAATGTCTCTGACAGATATTTCTTCGGTATAACAATAGGTTACGTTACCGAGATCAGCTATGACCCGAACAATCTTACCAAGACTGCCAAGATAACTATGGCCGTTGATTTCAAGGATGTTAAGGATGTCCTCATCATAACGGACAGAAAGCAGGTTGTTGATTACTGATGAGAAGAGTTTTAGTCATCGCATTACTGATAATATTATCATTTGTACTGCAGACGACGGTTTTTAATTATCATGATATGGTCGGCGTTTCGCCGGATCTTCTTATGATGATCACCATGTCCTTCGGTATAATGAGAGGAAGACGTGAGGGTATGCTCACGGGATTTTTCTGCGGCCTTCTGTACGATGTTTTCTACGGAAGTCTGATGGGTCCTTATATGTTCCTCTACATGTTAATAGGATATATAAATGGCTTCTTCCATAAGAATTATCTTATGGAGGACGTTATGTTTCCGGTACTTATCATAACAGTTGATGAATTCACCAAGGAATTCATTGTTTATATTTTTGCTTTCCTTCTCAGAAATCGTCTTGAGACAGGATATTATATCCTGCATTTTATCCTTCCGAAAACCTTCTACACGGTTTTCCTGACAGTTATCGTTTACAGGATATATGTACGGATCAATAAATATTTAAAGAAAAAGGTAAGTGAAGCTAAAAAATGAATCCACTTAAAATGGTCAGGGAGTTTCTTGAAAATCTGAAGAATATCCTTATGGATTATCTTAAGAGCCGGATCTTCCCTGTAACTCTTATAATGCTTATAATGTTCTTCGCCCTCGGCAGAAGACTTTTTGTGTTGCAGATAAAAAACGGTGACAGCTATGAGTTCAACTTTACCGAGAGTACCGAAAAAACTCTTACGGTTGAGTCTGTCCGCGGTAATATTTATGACGTAAACGGTAAACTGCTCGCCTATAACAAGCTTACTTACGATCTTACGTTTGAGAACGATAACCGCAATGCAGAGAGGGCAGCCGAGCTCGGTATATCCGAGAATCACATGAAGAATAAGGTCATTTACAGCATCATGAACCTTCTGAAACAGTATAATGACCATATCACTGCAGAGTTCCCAATCAGCTACAAAAACGGAAAATATTATTACACTGAGTCCGGTACAAGCCTGCTTAGTTTCTTCAGAGACGCCTTTTCCAAGAATAATATTAATGATCTGTCTGATGAGGATAAAGAGATAACCGCTGAGGATATGGTTTATTTCATGAGATTCGGCGGAAATGTGAACATTCCGAATTTTGAGATTTCTACTGATTACAGCAACGAGGACGCCATGGTGATCCTTGCCTGCAGATACAATCTGTGGCTCAACAGATATCAGCAGTATGTACCGGTAACTATCGCGACAGACATCTCCGAAGACAGCCGTGCAGTCATCCTTGAACAT
>CAMNMC010000017.1 GCA_946544235.1 uncultured Lachnospiraceae bacterium
CGGACATTCCAGCCTCTTTTGCTATCGCCTTTGCGCCTCCGACAACGCATTCTCCTCCGCCTATTATCATGGCTATTCCGATGATCATAAAGATAACGCATTTTCCGGTTGACATTGGCTTTGACTCATCACCGGAATCCGGATTCTTTCTCGCATCCTTTATCAGAACAATTATGTAAACTATAAAGACTATAATAAGCGCCACGCCTATAAGACGTGTAACAGTACCTGCATCATCCAGCATTGGTGAAACAGTATTTTTTACGTTTTCTGCGCCGGCAGTACCGGATGACTTTTTTTCATACGGATGAAATATTTTTCCGGAAGTCAGCGTCTTAAATCCTGATGCGACCAGGACAAATACGGTCGTAACTATCGAAACCGGAAAATCTCTTTTTAATATCGACTTTTCCACAGGTACATTGTGAATGACCGCGCAAACACCGAGAACCATTAGCAGGTTAAACATATTTGACCCGACAACGTTACTGAGCGCTATTTCATTTGAGCCCTTGATCGCAGCGACAGTACTGACCGCAAGCTCAGGTGCGCTGGTTCCCAGAGCAACGATTGTAAGTCCTATTATACCTCCCGGCACCTTGTAATTTTTTGCAATTCCGGCACTTCCGTCTACAAAGATATCAGCTCCTTTAATAAGAAGTAAAAACCCGGCTGCAAGTATCATTATATCAAGTAATATATTCATTTCATTTTCTCCTTTGATCAATAATGACGTTTCCTGTCATTCCCGTCAGCTTCACCGTTCTTTTCATTTTGCTCTTTATCATCTTTATCTTCATCATCGCTGATGCCGTGATCCACGACTATACCGATCACAAACAAAGCTACTGCTATTCCCACACCTATAATACTGATTATCAGATCTGACATTTACATATCCTCTTTTCTGTTAGAATTTATTTTGTTCGTATAACGACCAAATGACATGATATCGGCTTCTTTTTTTACTGAATCCCAAAAATTGCAGCACTTCAAAAAGCCATGTATCAAAATATACATGACACAGGAAAAAGCCGATAAAGTAATTTAGTATCAGCTGTTTATTTAATTATCTTTAAATCAGGATTATGTAAACTATGCAGCCTTTTTACCATCGGAATCTTCTATAAATCCGACGATGATACTTCCGCAATGAAATACAGACAAATTTGCGCAAATATTATCAGAATCATATTCTGACATAGTTATATCCGCTGTATCGGAGATTTTTATATTGAACAGATTTTTACAGGTTCTTTTATTATTGGAAACACTTCTGTTTTTTGATGTGCCGGCAGCGATCCGGAGCATAGCAGATGCCGAACCGTTACGGCTTAAAAGCTCTGCCGTACACGCATCATCATCAGTTTCAAAGTAATCACAGAACACAGCCGCAGAGACCGGAAAGCCTGCATCGTTCCCGGCAAAAAACTCTTTGCTGAAAGAATCAGTCATAGATGCAAAAGAGTATAATATAAATAAAAATATCAGCGATATGCATCCCATAATAAACCCTTTATAAAAGCTGTGCGGTCTTACAACCGCACAGCCAGAAATTACTCTTATATTACTTTTATATAACTAATATAACGACCGGTCTTTAAAGCTCCGGTAAGCCTTATTACTCCTCATCAGAAGTATCAGCTTCATCTTCAGCCTCTGACTCTGCATCATCGGTTACATCGATTACGGCTTCTTCATCTGCTGCAGTATCAACAGCGTCCTCTGTTACCGCGTCCTGATCCTCTGAAGCATTGAGAAGTTCTTCAGCCTCATCCAAATCAGATTCCTGAACGCCCTGAACATCATTGAGATATTCTGTATCAAGACTTACTGAACGATATCTCTTCATACCTGTACCTGCAGGGATGAGCTTACCAAGAAGGATATTTTCCTTAAGACCGATAAGCGGATCAACCTTGCCCTTGATTGCAGCATCTGTAAGGACTCTTGTTGTCTCCTGGAAGGAAGCTGCTGAAAGGAAGCTGCTGGTTGCAAGTGAAGCCTTGGTAATACCGAGGAGTACCTGTTTAGCCTCAACCGGTCTCTTGCCCTCTGCAATGAGCTGTTCATTGATCTCATTAACATCAAGGACATCAACAAGTGTGCCAGGAAGAAGATTTGAATCTCCGTTATCCTCTACTCTTACCTTCTTCAGCATACGACGAACAATGATCTCGATGTGCTTATCATTGATATCAACACCCTGAAGACGATAAACCTTCTGAACTTCTCTTATCATGTAGTTCTGAACCGCATCAACACCCTTGATCTTAAGGATATCGTGTGGATTTACAGAACCCTCTGTAAGCTCGTCACCGGCCTCAAGAACCTGTCCGTCACGAACCTTGATACGTGAACCGTAAGGGATGAGGTATGCCTTTGACTCGCCTGTTTCATCATTTGTAATGATAACTTCCTTCTTCTTGCCTTCCTTATAGGTAACCTTGCCGCCGAACTCAGCGATGATAGCAAGTCCCTTTGGCTTACGAGCCTCGAAAAGCTCTTCAACTCTAGGAAGACCCTGTGTGATATCGCCACCGGCAACACCACCTGTATGGAAGGTTCTCATTGTAAGCTGTGTACCAGGCTCACCGATTGACTGAGCAGCGATGATACCGACTGCCTCACCAACCTGAACTGCCTGACCTGTAGCCATGTTTGCACCGTAGCACTTAGCACAGATACCAAGATGAGACTTACATGTAAGGATAGATCTGATCTTAAGTTTAGCATCTCTTCTTACAAGTCCTGTTTCAGGATCTGTGTATGGACGACACTCTGACGGATCCTTGTCACCATCAGGCTCAACACCATTCTTGATGATGTTCTCGGCACGCTTAGGAGTGATCATATGATTCTTCTTAACGATCATATTTCCATCCTTGTCAAATACCGATACAGCTGTATAACGTCCTGTAATTCTGTCCTGGAAGCTTTCTACTATTTCATCTACACCTTCAACAAATGCCTGAACATAGATGCCCGGCTTCTCATCCTGTCCCTCGCAGCAGTCAGTCTCACGGATGATAAGATCCTGTGAAACGTCTACGAGACGTCTTGTAAGGTAACCAGAGTCGGCCGTTCTGAGGGCGGTATCTGAAAGGCCCTTACGAGCACCGTGTGCGGAAATGAAGTACTCGAGTACGTCAAGACCTTCACGGAAGTTTGACTTGATAGGAAGCTCGATAGCCTTACCTGTTGTATCAGCCATAAGACCACGCATACCTGTCAGCTGTTTGATCTGCTGATCAGAACCACGGGCTCCGGAATCAGCCATCATGTAGATGTTATTATATTTATCAAGTCCATCGAGGAGGGCTTTCTTCAGAATATTATCTGCAGCGTCCCACTCCTTAATTGTTGCGTTGTATCTCTCTTCTTCAGTAAGGAAGCCCATGTTGTACATCTGAGCAATGTTATCAACAGTATTCTGAGCCTTATTAAGGATATCAGGCTTTGATTCAGGAACTGTCATGTCGGCAACGGAAACGGTAATACCACTGAGTGTTGAATACTTATAACCGATAGCCTTAACCTTATCAAGCACTTCAGCTGTCATGGTTGCACCATGAGTATTGATGCACTTGTCAAGGATCTTCTTAAGCTGCTTCTTGCCAACGTGGAAGTTAATTTCAGGAAGGATTGCATTTTCAGGAACTGATCTGTCAACAAATCCGAGATCCTGTGGGATTATCTCATTAAAGAGAAGCTTTCCGAGTGTAGTCTTAACTCTGCCCTTGATCTCCTGTCCGTCTGCAAGAACTGCCTTTCTCTGAACAAATATCTTCTGCTGAAGAGTTATCTCCTTGTTTTCAAATGCAAGGAGTGCATCATTAAGATCCTTGAAGTAGTGACCTACAACATCATGAACCTTACAAGTGATATCCTTGAAGAATCTTGTATTGTCCTTGGTCTGCTTCTTGATAACTCTGATTCTTACAATATCTGTAAGTCTGAGTTTCTCAGCTCTGTCACTGCTCTTAACTCTCTCGATAACAGCATCAACGTTAGCCTGCTCGTCATCAAGAAGGAACTCAGCCTTGATCTCGCTGTCATCAGCCTTAGTCTCTTTAAATCTGTCATTTGTAAGGTAGTAAATACCAAGTACCATATCCTGTGAAGGAACGGAAACAACACCACCGTCTGAAGGCTTAAGAAGGTTGTTAGGTGAAAGCAGAAGGAATCTGCACTCAGCCTGTGCCTCAACCGAGAGCGGAAGGTGAACAGCCATCTGGTCTCCATCGAAGTCAGCATTGAAAGCTGTACATACGAGTGGATGAAGCTTGATAGCCTTACCTTCTACGAGGATAGGCTCAAATGCCTGAATACCAAGTCTGTGGAGTGTCGGGGCACGGTTAAGCATAACCGGATGCTCCTTGATAACATCCTCAAGGATGTCCCAAACCTGTGGCTCAAGTCTCTCAACCATCTTCTTGGCTGCCTTGATATTGTTAGCGATTCCCTTAGCTGTAAGCTCCTTCATAACGAAAGGCTTGAAGAGCTCGATAGCCATTTCCTTAGGGAGACCGCACTGATAAATCTTAAGTTCTGGTCCTACTACGATAACTGAACGTCCTGAATAGTCAACACGCTTACCGAGAAGGTTCTGACGGAAACGTCCCTGCTTACCTTTAAGCATATCTGAAAGAGACTTGAGGGCTCTGTTTC
>CAMNMC010000018.1 GCA_946544235.1 uncultured Lachnospiraceae bacterium
CCTTGAAGACTACGAGGTTGATAGGCACCGAGTGTAAGTGTGGTAACACATTCAGCTGAGGTGTACTAATAGGTCGAGGGCTTATTCAAAAGAAACAGATGATTCTGCTATCGTCTTAAGTATGATACTTGTTAGATAATTATAATGACAACGATTTCGCTGTTTGTATGAGGTTTTGAAGGTACATAAAACTTCAAAGTAGGGGCTTGGTCAAATGGTATGATAGGGGTCTCCAAAACCTTTGGTGGGAGTTCGATTCTCTCAGCCCCTGTTTCGAAAGAAATGTTTAGAACAGTCTTATGGCTGTTTTTTTTTGCGCTTTTCTATAATAAAACCCGTATCACTTTATTGATGGTAATACGGGTTTTTACATATAAATATTTGATGTATGAAATGTATATAATGGATTGTAATATGGTTTAGTAATTATTATGGTCATGAATTAAGAAATTCAGCGAGCTTTTCAGCGTGGTTTGCAGTATGGATGATACGACCTGCTGAGCATGAACGAAGGAATCTTATCGCCTCGGAGCGGTGTACTCCCATTCTGTAGAGTGGCTTTTCACGGAGTTGGTCGTCAGGAAGAAATATAATCTCTCTGTGGCTTCCGACAGCTTCCATTGCTTCCTCGAGGCGGAAGGAGAAAAGCTGCGCATCGCTAAAACGATAGAGGTATGTTGCTGCACTTTCATCAGTGTAGAGTTCAACAGCACAGCAGTTGTTACCATAGGCGGCAAGCCAGTATTTACCTTCTTCAGCGGTGCGGAATAGACCTTTCTGTGTGTATGGTGCTTCAGCGGTTATGGCGGAGATGAGTGAATTACGCTTCTTTACAATGTCACCGGCATATTTTATACAACGTTCTGCAAAAGGCTGAGTATCGTAGCCCATTTTACCAAAGGAATAGAGCTCACCGGTGCGCATGGATATATTTATCTGATAGCCGTTAAGATTGATATTTGCTGCAAAGCATAAAGGAATACGGACTGCCTGACTGCTTTCCGGAAGGATGCAGACTGAGTCCGGATAAAGAGATATACGGCCTCGTCCCTGCTCGGCCGGAGAAACCGATGTTGCAGGAATCTGAAATTCGCCGGCGCAATCCATTATGCATTCTTCTTCGATGAAAAGAGAGTCCAAAGAACGCGCATTAAAGCATTTTGAAAACTCCTCACAGAAGCCGTCAAACGAATGACCGAGCATGGAAACTGTGAGAGTAGTACCATTCAAAAGATATATGTAAACTCTGAAATTATTTGGTATAAAACGGATGATATCAGCATAGTCAATGAAACCTGCAGGCGTCTTAAAGCCTTCCGAGTCAATTGTAAGGGGTGCATTATCATAGTGCTTTCCTGTAGAACTGATATCCAGGTTTGCGTTATAATCCATTGAAACCTCCTATAATTCTTTGTACTGTATTGTGAGGTACATAAAAACCTTTTATAAATTAAGAATGATCAGATAACACATAAACCCGGACGATAGACATCCGGGTTTTCTGTTTTAAACTGTTCTTAGTATTTCAGGTTTATAATATGCAATAGAATAAATTACAATTTGGCACCGCAGTTTCCGCAGAATTTTGTACCCGGTTCGTTCTCATAACCGCAGGCAGGGCATTTTCCTGTGGCTACAGGCTGTGGTGCATTCATTGGTGTTCCGCATTCACCGCAGAATTTGAGTCCGAGAGCAACCTCTGCTCCACAGTTAGGACAACGGTTAGTGCCGAGAGGAGCACCGCATTCGTTACAGAATTTTCCTGTTCCGGCAGGCTTGCCACAGCGAGGACATACGGTCGTGCGGGTTTCAATCTTGCCCTGCCATACAACGGCTGTTTCGGCAGCTTCATCTATATTTCTCTGCATAGCACGGGCTCTTGCCTGAGCAACGTAGCTTGCTTCTCTAGGTGCACATTCGGTACATAGACCCTGCTCATCATTCCAGCAATCAGCGCAAACCCATTTATTGCAGGCAGGACATTTTCTGAACATAGGTCTGACTTCTTCCTGAGCCTGATCAAAGGCAGCTTCGTGCTCTTTGCGCCAGGCAGGAGACTGCTCGTTCAGACGATCGCCCAGTATAGAACTTCCACGTTCAAGAGAATATCCGAGATCGCCGACACGGTTATTCATGAGTCCGCCAAGCATAGCGGAGAATCCACCAAAACGCTCGGTCTTTTTCTTCTTTTCATAGGTTGTTGATTCCTGAAAAGTACTCTTAAATCCATTGCCGCAGCAGTCGCAGAAAAATTCAAACTGAAAACCGGCTTCGGTTGAAAGATCATTATGATTTCTTGTGAATGAATGTAACATTTGTAACCCCTCCTATAAAACTTTATAGCCATATATGTTGCCAAACAAATTGACTTCTTTATCAAAACATTCCATTTGTCTGACAAATCCCATAGCTTGATTATACAATAAAGAGTGTGATTTGCATACTAAAAATTGAAATTATTATCAGATTAGTCCGATAAAATATATATTTTTGGAATGTTAATAAGATAAGTGAAGAAGTCATATTTTAACCCTGAATGAGCTGTATTTTTTTACAGATGAGAATAAAAATAAAGATTATAAAATAATGATTAATTAATATTGATAAAACTTAATGAAGGCTTAATTGAAATAAGAAAATCAGCAATATAATATATATTTGAGATGAGTATTAAATCATATAAGAGAGTAAATGCCGACGTATATTATTCATGTTATTCATGAGGCTCTCTAAAGATAAATAATACTCAGTATGGAATATTGAAGGTTCACAGATGTGTGAAGGAGGAAATCTATGTATACTAGTAAGAAATACGGTATTCTTATTATAATTATGGCTGTGATCATATTTCTGGGAATACTGACGGGCTGTGGCAAAAGTGATGACAACAAAAAGAACTCATCATCGGATGGAGAGATGAGCAGCAGAGAGGTTGGCGATACTGAGGAAGACGCTAACGAAGATAAAAAATCCAAAGAGGATTCAGAAAGTGGAACTGACAAACAGGAGGAGCTTTCTTCTGAGGAAGTTGAAGCAGGTGAATATAAAACTCCGGAATATATAGATGATGATAATGATGAGGCGAAGAACTGCAAGGAGAAGATGATAAAGCTGAGCGGCAGGAAGAGTGACCTCTATCAGATAGATGAGGACTGCTATTACAGAGGAGACAGATATATTATGTATTTCCGTAAAGGCACCGTTATAAGCGGTGACTGTGCAGAGGCTGTCGAAGAAGTTATGGGCAGACTCGAGGAAATGTACGGCATGAGCTATATTAAAACAGATTATCTGACGAACTATCCGTGGAGAAGAACGTATTTCTCACAGACCAGCTTTAACAGTATAAATACCGATAATGAAAAGGTGAATATCCTTGTACTGCCTGATACGGGTGATGGTTCTGTTGAGGGTGCGACCGATTCGGTAGTTGTCTTATTTGATCATGATCTTGATAATGAAAAGGCTGATTTCTGCAGAGTTTTCCATGAAATGACACATGCACTGAGGCGTCGTCAGGGCGGCTTTATGGGTGATATTTTCGAGGAGGGAGTAGCGCTTTATTCTGAAGAAAAGCTTGCAAAAGAGTATAATCTCGGAGACTGGACTCTGATACAGTATGTCAAGACCGATGACTACTATTCTGATTTTGATGATTCAGCAATGCTGAGTGACCCTGTAGGTGCGTATAAGGACATGGAGCTTGATGATCAGCAAAAACTGCTTCCTGAGTATCATTATGGCTACAGACTTGTGACCTTCCTGGTCGATAATTATGGAATAGATATCATCAAAAAGATCAGTGATACTTCAAATAAATACGATTATGACTACGGATATGTTGATATCGAAATAGATATCATCAAGGAAGCCACGTCTGATGATGTATTTGATAAATTTGCTCAGTGGGTACCACAGGGCTGGGCTGAACACAGCAAAGAAGTGGTCGATTATGTTACTCAGTTTGACGAGCAGTAAAATATGAGGTTGATGAATCCCGGCGATTCCTATATGATATGTAGATAGAAATACTGATCATTTTGAACCATATTGCATGGATGGATAAATGAATGTTTATATGCAATTATGCAGATAGAATCGGATATAATACAGAAGTGCAGGTAAATAATCATGCGTATTATAGAAATGCAGTTAAATGATCAGTCGTAATACAAAAATGCAGTAAAAATCAGAATAGGGATTGTCACAATGAAGGATTCGGATGTAAAGAAAAAAGCGGTTATCTTCGATATGGATGGTACGATACTTGATACCGAGAGGATATATCAGAAATATTGGAGAATGGCGGCGGAAGAGCTTGGTTACAAGCTGAAAGATGAGGATTATCTGGGACTCAGGAGTCTCGGGCATGCATTTGCGCCGGGAAGGTTTCTTCAGATGACCGGAGATGAAAAAGCTTATACCAGTATCAGATCTAGACGCAAGGAGCTGATGAAGCCGCATATGGACAGTATTGATATACCCGTGAAACCGTATGCGGCTGAGGCTCTCAAAAAGCTTAGGGCAGCCGGCTTTCGTCTGGCGATTGCTACTGCAACAAATATAGAATTGACGGAGGAATATCTGGGACGTGCAGGACTGAGAGAGTATTTTGATGAAATTATCTCAGCGTGGATGGTTGAAACAGGAAAGCCTGCACCGGATATTTATCTGTATGCCTGTGAAGTTCTTGGCGTGAGACCTGAGGACACCTTTGCTGTTGAGGATGCGCCGAACGGAGTTATTTCTGCAGCAACGGCGGGATGCAGGACCATCATGGTGCCTGACATGACAGAGCCGGATACGGAGCTGATGGAGAAAATCATTTATCGCGCCGATGACCTCCTTCGGGCGGCGGAGTATATCATTTCCGAAGTATAATACTTCGAATCATAAAATTTTGGATAAAAAGATGATTCGTATACAGAATATGGTTTTTCGCAAATCGTTACGGCAGATAAGACTGCGGTCAATTCGCCGGTCTATAACGTGTTATAATAAAGATAAATATTAAAATGATAAAAAACAGGTTGCAATATTACCTGTTTTTTATTATATTACATATGTTTATTGACAGGGTAATATATTTCGTGCTGTCATACTAAAAAGGGATCATAATGATCCTGTCATAAAAATACACAGTGCCTTCGGACAGCTGATACCGATTCTGTAATCTATATATCGCATGTATCGGATTGTACATGCTTGTCGCGTGGGTTAAAAGGGAAACAGGTGAGAATCCTGTACGATCTCGTCACTGTATTTGGGGAGTATATGATACGGCAGTGATATAAAAAAACGGTCAGATGATTGATGTTATCATAAAACAATCTGTCTCGCTGTTTTCTTTATATGGACTGCGGTCACTGAACCTGTATGCTGGAAAAATGATGATCAGAGGATAGTTGAAACTGATCGACGGACGTTATATGTAATTGGTTTGGGAAGGCTTTCATATATGTTGATGCATAAGCCAGGAAACCTGCTGGGTATTTGGTACAGAAGCTATAATGCTTCAGATCACGAGGAATTGGTCGTACTGTTCATTTCTTGAGTTATATTTCTCTAGAAAAAGAAATATGCTTCAGGATTTCTTTTGTTGTGTGAACAAAGGAAAAAGTCTTCCATATTTCCCGTGAAAAAATGTAATAATGATTTCTAATCGCTTGCCGTATGTGTTCAGTAAATAGCTGTTTCTTGTCATTTACAATAACGCAACGGTGAACGTTTGGGATAGATATTCGCACATGCGAAAAGAATGGAGGATTTTTCAATGAAAAAGAAGAGTTTGATCGCTTTACTGGTTGTGCTTTGCTTATGCATGATCTGTGCCTGCGGCAAGAAGGATGACGACAAGAAGGATGACAAGACAGAGGCAACAACCGCGAAGACAGATGCCACAACAGAGGCACCTACAGATGATACAACAGAGGCAACAACAGAAGCGACAGAAGCAACAACAACTACAACAACTGAAGCTACATCTGAGGATGTAACAGAGGAAGAAGAGGAAGAGAACTATGAGACAGGTGATGCGTCACTTGACGATCCTAGAAACGCTGATAATATCGGCGAGAAGGAAATTCTTGTAGTAAGCTTCGGAACAAGCTTCAATGATTCAAGAAGACTTACAATCGGTGGTATTGAAGCTGCAATCGAGAAGGCTTATCCTGACTGGAGCGTAAGACGTGCATTTACAGCTCAGATCGTCATTGATCATGTAGAGAAGCGTGACGGTGAAAAAATTGATAACGTTAAAGAGGCTCTTGAAAGAGCAGTTGCAAACGGTGTCAAGACACTTGTTATCCAGCCTACTCATCTTATGAGCGGTTTTGAGTTTGATGAACTTGTAGAAACAGTTCTGGATTATTCTGATCTGTTTGAAAATATTGAAATAGCTGATCCACTCCTTACATCTGATGAGGACGTTGAGAGGGTTGCATCTATCATCGCAAAGGATACAGCTTCTTATGATGATGGCGAGACAGCTATCTGCTTCATGGGTCACGGTACAGAACATGAGTCAAATGCAGTTTATACAAAGATGCAGGAGACACTTAAGAACCTTGGCTATGATAACTACTATATCGGTACTGTAGAGGCTGAGCCTTCATTCCAGGATGTTATCGACATCGTTAAGAAAGCAGGAAAATATAAGAAGGTCGTTCTTAAGCCACTCATGGTTGTTGCAGGTGATCATGCAAACAACGATATGGCAGGCGATGAAGATGATACATGGAAGACTCTCTTCGTAAATGAAGGTTTTGAGGTTGAGCCTGTCATATCAGGTCTCGGACAGATTTCTGAGATCCAGGATATCTATGTAGAGCACACAAAGGCTGCAATCGAAAGCCTTAATAAGTAATCATTTATTAAACCCTGCCGCATTATGCGGCGGGTTTTGACAGCAGCTACGGCTGATCAAAAAAGAAAGAAGTTTAATATGATGCGGAGATTTTTATCAAACAAGAAAAACACATTAGTCGTTCTTATAATGGTATTTACCCTTGCTCTTACCGGATGCGGTAAGGATGAGAAGGACGACAGTAAGAAGGACACAGCAACTACTGCACAGACTGTGGTAACTTCTGAGGAAGGTAC
The DNA here is from genome assembly GCA_946544235.1 of uncultured Lachnospiraceae bacterium. Lineage (GTDB taxonomy): Bacteria > Bacillota > Clostridia > Lachnospirales > Lachnospiraceae > Eubacterium_Q. Next base: position 7,102 of record CAMNMC010000018.1, read on the forward strand.
AACAACTGAGACGGCTGCCGGTACGACAGAAGCTACATCTGACGAGAGGACCACAGCAGAGTCAACTGAGGACAAGACTGAGAAGACTACAGCTGAATCGACTGAGGACAAGACTGAGAAGACTACAGCTGAATCAACTGAGGACAAGACTGAGAAGACTACAGCAGAATCAACTGAGGATAAGACCGACAAGACTGAGGCTTCTTCGGACAGTAATATTGCCGATTCTTCAGAAATGGTTGAAGCTGAGGATGTCACTGATGAAAATATGACACCGATCACACCTGATATGGTTCTGGTTGGCGAATATGACATCGATGTCCTTTCGAGTTCTTCAATGTTCAAGATAGTAAGTACAAAGCTTGCTGTTAAAGACGGAAAGTTCACTGTTACAATGACCATGGGTGGCAAGGGATATCTCTATGTTTATCCGGGTACTCCGGAGGAGGCCGCTGCTGCCGATGAAAGTGCATATATTCCTTTTGTTGAGGATGAAGAAGGAAATCATACCTTTACATTTGAGATTCCTTCTCTTGACACTGAGATCAAATGTGCTGCTTTCAGCAAGAAGAAGGAAAAGTGGTATGACCGAAGCCTGTGCTTCCTTAGCAGTAAGCTGACACGCGGGGATTATAATGAGGGCTTCCTTATTACACCGGGTAAGCTTATTCTGAATGATGGAATATACTCTGCGGATGTTAACATTACAGGCGGATCAGGCAGGGCAGGTATTGAATCTCCTGCAAAGCTTGAGATAAAAGATGGTGAGATATTTGCAACCATAGTCTGGAACAGCAGCAATTACGATTATATGATCGTTGGTGGTGAAAAATACGATGCTCAGATCGTTGATGATCATTCGACCTTCACGATACCTGTGATCGCATTTGACTACAGACAGGTGGTTACTGCTGATACGACAGCTATGAGCAAGCCTCATGAGATCGAGTATTCGCTGAGATTTGATTCGAAGAGTATCAAGCCGGCTGAGTAATCACATGATTTGACGCGAAAACACATAAAATATATAATATGATCATAATGCATCTTCCGTAGGGCTTTGCATAATGGAAACGCAGTTTCCGGCTATATAAAAATGATCATGAAGAGGAAATGGATATGAATAGAAGCAGATCTAAAATAATTATATTTTTTATGCTTTTGTTCATGTCCATTTCTTTATTTGGATGCGGCAGCGGATCGAATGGTGATGAAGAATCAGAGAGTATCGATATTAAGGTGGTTGAGGAAACTCTGTATGGGCATGCGCTGACGGGAAGTCTTGAACTGGAATATGCGAAGGAATATTCGGTAAGCTTTTATGAGGGCGGTCTGACACTTATCACTGTCGGAGAAGACCGATTTCTGCTACTTGATGATGAGCTGCAAGATGGTGATAAAGAGGATGCTTCAACTCAGATAAATGATGAGGTGAACAACGATGATCCGAATAATGATAAGAGTAATGATGAACCGGTGAGCGTGAGTCATGATAGTGGCTCTGTTAATAATACCGGGCTTCCGGAGGAAGCAGTCCGTGACGAAAAGGACGGTAAGCTGGTAATCCTCAGGAAGCCGCTGAAAAATATTTATGTTGCATCGTCATCCGTTCTGGATTTCTTCGATGTACTGGATGCACTTGATATGGTTACGATGACCAGTACAAAGGCTGAGGACTGGTCAATCGACAAGATAAAGAAGCTTGTCGAGGATGATGAAATAAGCTATGTGGGAAAATACAGCATGCCGGATTACGAGTATATTCTTGATGATGAATGCAGTCTTGCAATAGAAAATCAGATGATATATCACAGTCCGGAGACGAAGGAGAAGCTTGAAGCTTTGGGAATTCCGGTACTGGTTGAACGTTCCAGTCTTGAGGAGAATCTTCTCGGAAGGATGGAATGGATCAAATTATATGGGGTATTAACGGGCAGGCTGGATGAGGCCGAAGAAGTATTTGAAGATCAGCAGGAGATGCTGAAAGGTATAGAAGACAGTTTAAAGACTGATCAGGATAAACAGGGAAACACTAACAGTGAAATTAAAGCTGTTTTATTTTATATAAATGCGAGTGGTATACCGTCGGTGCGTAATCCTGGCGACTACATGGTTGACCTTATAAAGATCGCCGGTGCAGAGTATACCTTTGATGAGCTGGCGGAAGATTCGAGCAAGACATATATAAATATACAGATGGAGGAGTTCTACGCGCAGGGCGCCGACACGGATGTTATGATATATAACAGTAATTTTGGTGCGGCACCGGAAACAACAGACGATCTGGTAAAGCAGGATGCCATCCTTGCCGATTTTAAGGCTGTAAAGAATAAAAATGTCTGGTGCTACAGCCAGGACAGCTACCAGCAGCCTACAAAGCTTCCGGAGATGGCGCTGGAGATGTATAAAATATTTAAATTTGTGAGATGCGGCGGCGATGAACCGGAGCTCGTATATTTTTATAGACTCAAGTAGGAATCAGAAGATGAATAACAGCAAAATACGCGACAACAGAATAAAGAGATATGTGATCTGCTTTACAGTACTGACTTTGCTGCTTGCAGTATTCTTTGTTATCTCTGTGAAGGCAGGAAGTGTCAATGTTTCATGGAAGACTCTCTTTTCGGCGTTTGCCGGGAAGAATGGGATAAAGCAGAAGATCGTCATGGATATCAGACTTCCTAGGGCTATAGCTGCCATATTTATGGGCGGGGCTCTGGGAATAGCCGGTTTTATGCTGCAGAGCTTTTTCAATAATCCGATCGCGGGCCCTTTTGTTCTCGGGATATCGTCCGGCGCAAAGCTTGCGGTTGCCGTACTTATGATATTTTTCATGAAGACAGGTACCGAGGTCGGTTCGATTGTAATGATCTTTGCGGCGTTTCTCGGTGCGATGATATCGATGTCATTTATACTGCTTATATCAAGCAGGATAAGGAATTCGTCGATACTTATAGTCTGCGGCGTAATGATAGGTTACATATGCTCGGCAATCACTGATCTTATGATCAACTTTGCGGCGGATTCGGACATAGTCAATCTTCACAGCTGGTCAGTCGGAAGCTTTTCGGGAATTGGCTGGGAGAGTGTGAAGATAATTACGATAGTTATACTGGTCTGTGTGTTCTGCGTATTTCTCATATCAAAGCCTATGGAGGCTTATGGCTTCGGAGAGAGCTACGCTAAGAGTATGGGCGTAAATATAAAGCGTTTCAGGCTGGAGATGATAATCCTTTCCAGTGTTCTTTCGGCATGCGTAACAGCCTTTGCGGGTCCGATATCGTTCCTCGGAGTTGCGGTTCCGCATCTTGTAAGAAGTATCTTCAAGACTTCAAAGCCGATACTGCTGATACCTGCGTGTTTCCTCGGTGGAGCTGTATTTTGCATCTTTTCGGATCTTATGGCCAGGATACTTTTTGCACCAACGGAAATATCAATCAGCACTGTAACATCAATACTCGGTGCCCCTGTGGTTATATTTGTTATGATCTCGGGAAGGAGGCGGAGAGATGGATGATAAGAAGAAACAGGATGTGATCATGAAGAATGATGAAGCCGGAAAAAATGTTGGGAATGAGAATGATCAGGCTCTGCGTATGAGAGAACATGCGGGTGATATGAATGTTCAGGTTCTGCGAACAGAAGAACTAAGCGTAGGGTATAAGAATAAATGCATAGTCAGTGATATCAATCTCTCAGTTGGTAAAGGCGAGATAGTTACGCTTGTCGGTTCAAACGGCTGCGGCAAATCAACTCTGCTCAGGACTATTGCAGGGCAGCAGAAGGCTCTTGCCGGAAGGATCATGATAGATGGTCGCGATATCAATGAATACAGCGATATGACTCTCGCACAGAAGATTTCTATTCTTCTGACGGACAGGGTGGCTCCGCTTCTGATGACTGCAAATGATGTGGTGTGCAGCGGAAGATATCCTTATACCGGCATGCTCGGAATTCTTTCTTCAGAGGACAAGGAGAAAGTTGAGGAGATAGTTGAACTTACGGGAATAGAGAGTCTTCGTGATATGTATTTCAGTGAGCTCAGCGACGGACAGAAGCAGAGAGTGATGCTTGCAAGGGCACTCTGTCAGGAACCGGATATACTCATAATGGATGAACCGATGACCTTCCTCGATATCAAATACAAGAAGGAGCTGGTTGATATCATCATACGTCTCCGGGAGGAGAAGAAGCTGACCATGGTTATATCGCTTCACGAGCTTGATGTGATAAAAGAGTTTTCGGACAGGGCCGTATGTATCAAGGACGGACACGTTGATAAGACAGGTAATCCGTCGCAGATACTGGAGGATGAGTATATCAAATATCTTTTTGATATCCGGTGAAACATGTACAGAAGCATATAATACATGAAAGAATGTGAAATGCGTGAATAAACATACATGAATATATGATCTTTGAGAATTATTATGTTGCGATTGAATCATGAAAGACAATAAATCGATAATTGTGATAATAAAGATTATATGATAAGATTGCTAGTATCGGGTATTTGTTTACCTGATTAAATAAAGGTTTAAAAGGTTTTTAGGAGGATTTAAGATGCTTGATGAGATCACAGCCCAGTTTCAGAAGATAGATGATTTTATTTATTATCCTGTACTCATGATCGTTCTGATCGTTGCGGGAGTGTATTTTACATGCCGAACGAATGGCGTACAGATCAGGCTTTTCAAGGAGTCATGCAAGCTGATAGGCGATAAGAGCAATGAGAAGGGAAGAGTTTCTTCCTTCCAGGCACTTATGGTTTCAACAGCATCAAGAGTAGGTACGGGAAATATTATCGGCGTATCGACTGCAATCTGCCTCGGAGGTCCGGGAGCATGCTTCTGGATGTGGATCATGTGCATCATCGGTGCGGCATCTGCATTTATGGAGAGTACTCTTGCACAGATATATAAGCGCAGGGATGCTGACGGAAACAGCTATGGCGGACCGGCTTACTATATCGAGAAGGCATACCATTCAAAGAAGATGGCGAAGCTTTTCTGCGCCTGCCTTATAGCAACCTACGCAGTTGGTTTTAACCTTCTCTGTTCATACAATCTTCAGTCGTCCTTCCAGACCTATGATTTTTATGATAATACAATAACTCCGTATGTTGTCGGTTTAGTGATCGCTATATTTGTAGGTATATGTATAGCCGACGGCGGCAAGAGAATTGTAAAGCTGACCAGCCTGATCGTGCCTGTTATGGGTATCGCTTATGTTGTTCTTTCGTTTATCGTTATGTTTGCAAATATAAAAAATGTACCGGACATGTTTGCTAAGATATTTGGAGATGCCATCGATTTCAAGTCGATATTCGGCGGGATGGCAGGTTCGTGCATGATTCTCGGTATCAAGAGAGGTCTCTATTCGAACGAAGCCGGCGTTGGATCTGCTCCGAATGCATCCGCATCAGCAGATGTAAGCCATCCGGTTAAGCAGGGACTTGTTCAGACAATCTCTGTTTATATCGATACTATGATAATTTGTACTGCAACTGCATTTATGTGTCTTGCAAGCGGTACTGACTATAATGCCGGGGTTTCCGGTGCACCTTATGTTCAGAATTCAATCGAGACTGTTTTCGGAAGCGTCGGACCTGTATTTATCACTACAGCAATGGTTCTGTTCGCTTTCACGACACTGCTCGGAAACCTGTACTACGTTGATAATGCACTTATATTTTTGAATAATAATATTGCACTGAGCAGCAAGTTTAAGAAGGTATTCAGGACAGAGTGCGTTGTGATGATATTCCTTGGCGCAACCGTTTCAGTTGATATTGCATGGGCGATAGCGGATATTACGATGGGTGCGCTGACGCTTATCAATCTTCCGGCATGCGTCATACTCAGCGGATATGCCATAAAGGCGCTGAAGGATTATGAGAGGCAGAAGAAGGAGAAGAAGGATCCGATATTTAAAGCGTCTGATATCGGAATGAATGCTGATGAGCTTGATTTCTGGAAGGATGCTCCTGAGACAGCTGAGATGACAGAAGAGGCTGCGGCAGCGGAGTAAAAAGGGGGGATACGTATGTTATCACGTGAAGAACATCTTGATAAAGTGTTAAATATAAGAACCGCCGATGACCTTGAAGAGATCAGAGGCTTTGAGAACCATACATATCAGGGGACGGATTATATAACCCTTGATATCATCATGGATATGCTCGAATTGGGTGAGAATGATGTGCTGGTCGATCTGGGCTGCGGACTCGGAAAGGTTATTTACTATGTCAATCATAAGATAGGCTGCAAGACTATCGGAGTCGAGGGTGACGACAGGATTTACAAGCTTCTCTGTGAGAATGATAAGGCTTACAAGAATAAGGGGATGAATCTGGGCGGAAATGTGCTTGTGCTCGGAAGCAGCGGAGCACCTGTAAGGATAGTGAACAGCAGGATTGAAAATATAATCAGTTTTTCGGAACAGATACTTGATGGTCATCAGTTTACCGAGGATGGATCGCTGTATTTTTACATCTTCAATCCGGTGCCTGCGGATGTCCTTAAGACCTTTATTGCGAGAGTTATCGAGGAAGCAGGAGAACATCATTTCGGAAGCAAGAAGCTCTGCTTTGTTTTCTATTACATGACGCCGGAATATCAGGCGGTTGTCAGAAGCTTCCCACTTAAACTCGAAATGATCAGCAAGCTGAATGATTACTACAAGGACGAGTACGAGAAGTGCTGCGTTTACAGACTATAAAAGATCAAGTATCTCCCTGCAGATATCATCAACACTCTTACCGTTAACGTCGACTGTATAGTCGGCAGCGGCCTCATATCTCGGACGGCGCTTCTCCATAAGCTCGGCGATGTATGGGACATTCATTTTGCCATGGAGAAGAGGACGGTCGTCGAAATCCTTTAAACGTTCATAGATGGTTTCAGGTGAAGCGGAGAGAAGAATTATCCTGCCGCTTTCTTTCATGATTCGGACGTTTTCGTCGCGAAGGATCGCTCCACCGCCGCAGGAAACGGCCTTTCTGCCTTCGAAGGACAGCTGTGTGATAAGCTCGGTTTCCTTATCTCTGAAATATGTCTCACCCTTGGTGGCGAAAATATCATTGATCGACATTTTCTCCTGGTCGGCGAGGATGGCATCCATTTCAACTCTTTCCATTCCTGTAAGTTCATGAAGTCTGGCACAGACAGCGCTCTTGCCGGAACCCATGAAACCGATTAAATATATATTGTTCATTATGTTGCCTTTCATGATTTAAAACATATTCATTGTCATATGCCGGAGAGAAGCATTATCGAAGCTGACTAAGAGGCAAATGACTATGGTTTATTAAGTTAGAAATACAATTCCTTGATGGTACCGGTTGGCATCTCGTGACCGGTCCATATCTTAAAGCTTTCGGCTCCCTGATATAGAAGCATATACATACCGTTGAAGGTACTGCAGCCGGCTTCCTTTGCAAGACGGAGAAGCTTGGTTTCTGCAGGCTCATATATTACATCCGAAACTACAAGAGAAGGACGGAAGAGCGATGCGTCTCTGAAATATTCATCCTTGATAACACATGCGTCAACCTTTGGAGCCATACCAACGGAGGTTCCGTTTACAAGTATGTCAGCCTCGGCAATGGCGTTCTTTAATATATTTTCATCATCAAAATCATAGAGAGAAACCTTGCATGAGGTTCTTTCGTTAAGCTGGCTGACTATACGCTCCGCTCTGCCGAAGAACTGGTCGCGAATGCTGAAGACCTTGATCTCCGCAACATTATCGAGAGCAGCCTGAACCAGGATGGCGCTTGCGACGCCGCCTGCACCGAGAAGAACCATCTTCTTACCCGGAAGAGGGAAACCTGCGTCCTCTGCAGCGCGCATAAAGCCAATACCGTCTGTGGTGTAGCCTGTGAAGATTCCGTTATCGTTTACAACAGTATTTACGGCGCCGGATATTTCAGAACCGATATCGAGCTTGTCGCAGAGCTCACACATAAGATTCTTGTTTGGCATCGTAAGATTGAAGCCGCGGACGCCGAGGGTGCGGAGTCCTTCAACGGCAGTTTTTAGTCCGTCAGTATCAACCTCAAAGCAGAGATATCTGTAATCGAGGTCGAGGAGCTCGAAGGATTTATTGTGCATAAGCGGTGATTTGCTGTGTTTTACAGGGCTTCCGAGAAGACCGGTAAGAACAGTAGTGCCTGTGATTTCTTTCATGGTGTTGCCTTTCTGTTTTTTATAAATGTAATAAACATAGTATATAATATTTCAAGAAACGTAAAAGAGCAACTATAAATATCATGTTGTACGGAAGATTGTGTTTATAATATGGGCAAAATGTGGTAATATAAATATGTTATGAGCAATCAACATTATGATTGTCACACGGGTTAAAAGTTGTGATATATAAGTGCCGGTGTGATGATAGACATTATGTTGTGGTGAGCACTTGGGGAGCTTTGCCCATGAAGAAATAAAACGTAAGGAAATGAGAAGTATATGTCACCACGAGTTATACTTGCTTCGCAGTCGCCGAGGAGGCAGGAGCTGCTGAAGCACATATATAAATATTTTGAAATAGTACCATCAAATGCATCGGAGGATATAGCGGAGGCTGATCCGGCAAGGCTGGTTGAAAGGCTGTCGGAGATAAAGGCTAAGGAGGTTTTCAATCGGGTTCAGGACGAGGCGGATATGGTGCCTGAAATGACCGGCATGAAGAGGCTGTCAAGGATGTTTAAGGCGAGCAAGCTGGCAGACACAGATGATCTTATGGTTATAGGGGCGGATACGATAGTCGTGCTTGATGGGGAGATACTCGGAAAACCTAGGGATGAGGAAGACGCCGTAAATATGCTTAAGAGACTGCAGGGTAGAGAACATGAGGTTTATACAGGTGTTACTGTGATCTGCAATGCGGGTAATACTGAGTTTTCAAAAGCAGGAACACAGAAGGTTATGAAAAATGATGTTCGGACCGATGGTGAGATGATGGCTGCCGGTATTAGTTCTTTGGCGGATGATAGTGAAACAAAAAATATCAGTAATAATGATCATCGGGCCGGAAGTGTTGGTGTTTATGGATGCACTGATATAATTGTAGAAGAGATAGCCGGTACATCAGTCAGAAGAATCACATTTCATGAGAAGACAACGGTTCATATTGCTGCAATGTCGGATGAAGAGATAAAGAAATATGTTGAGACTGGAAATCCGCTTGATAAGGCGGGATCTTATGGGATACAGACTGTATTTACCAAGTATGTAAGCGGAATAGAGGGCGACTACAATAACGTTGTCGGCCTGCCGGTTGCGAGGTTATATGCAGAGTTGAAGATGTTTAAATCTGTGTGATTGCGATATGGATGACGAAATTATGATAGTGTGATTAATGCTCTGTTGATTATTAATTTTGTTGAATCATCAATTAGGATAATTGTTGTAAATGAAATACGTTTAGTGTCGTATGAGGTGCTTGGAGCACTATGTATGTGATTAGACATAATGAAAGATGAGATAAAATTGGTTAAGGAAGAACTCATTAGAACTTCATATTTACTCGGCGTGGAGGCTACACAGAAGCTTGCAGAGAAGAGAGTTGCCGTATTTGGCGTCGGGGGTGTCGGTGGATATGTTGCAGAAGCGCTCGCCAGAAGCGGGATAGGAAGCATAGACCTTTTTGACAATGATGTGGTTTCGGTTTCAAATATAAACCGTCAGATCGTTGCTCTGCACAGTACGGTAGGCCGATATAAGGTCGATGTTATGGAAGAGAGGATGAAGGATATAAATCCTGACATCAAGGTGTATAAGCACAAGATGTTTTTCCTTCCGGAGAATTCGGATACTATCGATTTTACGGTGTTTGACTATGTCGTGGATGCAGTTGATACCGTTACAGCCAAGCTTGAGATAATAACGAAGGCGAAGGCAACAGGTGTTCCTGTGATAAGTGCTATGGGAGCAGGGAACAGGCTTGATCCGACGGCATTTGTTGTGACGGATATTTACAAGACTGAGCGATGTCCGCTCGCCAAGGTGATGAGGCGCGAGCTGCGGAAGAGAGGAGTTGAGAGCCTCAAGGTTGTTTACTCTGAGGAGGAGGCAATCAAGCCGGTGTATCCTGAAAAACCCGAGGAGGATAAGACCACGATGACCAGAAAGGATAAGTACCCGCCGGGGAGCATCGCATTCGTTCCATCGGTGTCAGGTCTGATAATCGCAGGAGAGGTAATTAAGGGTCTCTGTTAGAGCAAAAAAACAAGACAAATGTCTATTATGCCAGCTTGAAAGCACATTTTGCAATGTTTGGTAAAAACCAACAAAAATGAATCGAGTGAGCGGTATAATATATACAAAAAAATAAGGGAAAATATAGGAAAAAAGCGATATTTGTATTGACAAGGGGGGGGGGGGGGGGGGGGG
>CAMNMC010000019.1 GCA_946544235.1 uncultured Lachnospiraceae bacterium
CTGTCAATCCCGGTTTTGGCATATATCGAAAAAGATAAGAGAAAAGAGATTTTTAGCTATATTGCGATTGCGGCTTTCATTTGCAATTTGCTTGTTCCATTCTTTATTAAAACAATATTCAAGGAGTGGAAGTGGCCTTTTACCCTTAATATTGCTTCGGGATATGTCCTGTATGCGATTATCGGATATCTGCTTAATGAATATGAGACTCCAAAAAGTATGTTATATACGGTAGGTATATTCGTGTGGATAAAATACAATGGTGCAAAATCGCTTAATAATAGAATAATAAGTAAAACTGTGAGTTTTTTTTAAGGAATATACTTTCGGAATATACCTTGTTCATTGGTATATAAAGGATATCATGGTCAGTGATTTTGAGATTGACGAAAGATCCATAGTCTTTAGACTGATCGGACCGTTTGTGATAATAGCAATATCTGTTTTGATTCTTACTGTGATAAAAAGGATACCATTGCTGAAAAAGTCGGTGGGGGGGATTTTAATCCTTTATCTTATCAACAATCATAGATATTATAAGAGAAAAACCTATACCAAAAATAAGATAAAACAGAACTGCGCGAGGGTTATCGGCGGCGGTATAATAAAAGTTTGAATGAAACTTATCATAATTGAGGTTATAGAAGATTCTACTGATATCGAGAACTTTACTGATAACATGAATTAAGCAGTTTAGTATAAAGAAACCGGACAGATGGAACATCATAATGCTTTTTGTATGCTGTCCGATATATGTTACAAAAGTTGATTCTTTAGAGTTTGATGACAGGATTCGCGAGATGCGCATCCAGAAAGCAATACCTGTCATTCCTGTAATATAAAAAGGAATGCCTGCGTTTACAAAGCCTTTTATACCATACAATCCGAATGTCAGATTTGGTTTTGTGGCTGTGAAGATAATAATAAGCTGGATAAGTAGAAGGATCGGAAAATATATAATATTGGCTGCATTATCCATTTTTTCAAGATATTTTTTATAGACATACCCCATCTGGATGAACGGCATCATTATGATAGATCTTAAGTAAACAACCTGATACACCGGAGCATTGGTGGAATTGATATAGTGTACTGACAGAATGCCGGCACAGATCAGGATGAAAAGTAGTGTTATGTCACGCACCAATTCATTTTTGAGGGCAAAGGATAACAGGTATCTTATCAAACAGAAAAAGATATATGATAAGAATAACGCAAACATAAACCATGTTGGAATAGCAAAGGTCAGAGGTTGATTGTATTTCCATGGCTGAAGGATCCAGTATGAGAAAGAGAATGATCTTCCGATATTAAATCCATTATTATTCATTATGGTCTGGATAAGTAAAAACAAACCATTTATAAGATAAAACGGAATAAGGAGAGTTTTGGCTTTTTTGATTATAAATGGAATCGGAGATCTGTCATGATTAGGGTGATAGAGGTATCCTGATAAAAACAGAAATATAGGAAGATGACATGAGTATATAGGAACCCAATTTAAGATTGACAGTGCAGTATGACCGTTCTTCTCGGTATGACCTAAAACAACAAGGATGATAGCAATTGTCTGAAGAATACTTACCTGATAATTAAGCTTTTTATTATTGTTATTATTCATGTATACTCCTAAAATCTGCTCTTTACTTAGGTTATAGGTTTTGATAACTTGGAGTCAGAGGTTCAGCACTAAATGAAGTTTATTATCTAAATCATTATACGATATATGTATTTTTTTTTCAAGTGATCAAGACATTGCGACAAGTATAATAAACGATACCAATCAATAAGACCACTTACAAACATATACATCCTCCACGTAAAAAAATATATCAGCAGGCACTGAATATCTAAACAATACCCTGCTGATATATTTATATTATCCCCCCTACGGATTTTGTCAATCCGTAAAACTGATCAGGACTGTTTCTTTCCCTGATTAGCCACAGCTTCCATCTTGGCTCTAAGAGCCTCCTGGTCACCGAGATAATAATGGTTGACAGCCTTGAAGTTATCATCAAATTCATATACAAGCGGAACTCCCGTAGGAATATTTACGCCGATTATATCTTCGTTGGAAATATTATCAAAATACTTTACAAGCGCGCGAAGTGAGTTGCCGTGAGCCGCTATGATGACTCTCTTACCTGCCTCCATATCCTTTTTGATAACCTCATTGAAGAAAGGAACCGCACGCTCGATTGTTGTCTCAAGGCTCTCATGAAGAGGGAGAAGTGCCGGATCAATATCTCTGAACATCTCCTGATTCTGAGGAGCCTCCGCATCGGACGGATCAAGGGCAGGCGGTTTGATATCAAAGGATCTCCTCCATATCTTTACCTGCTCCTCACCGTATTTTTCAGCAGTTTCGGACTTATTAAGTCCCTGAAGAGCTCCGTAATGACGCTCATTCAGCTGCCAGCATTTGTTTACCGGAATCCAGTTACGATCCATCTCATCGAGTATGTGATTAAGCGTGTGAATTGCTCTCTTAAGATATGAGGTGTAGGCAACATCAAAATCATAGCCTTCCTCTTTCAGAATCCTACCGCCCTGCTTTGCCTCCTCGTGACCTTTTTCGCTAAGATCAACATCATGCCAGCCTGTAAAAAGATTAAGTTTGTTCCACTCACTCTCTCCATGCCTTACCAAAACCAGTTTCATCATACTTTTATCCTCCTTTTTTACAAAACAAAACTGCGGACTTTCCCCAGGGAAAAATCCGCAGTTTTTATTTACTTAATATTAGACGTTTATATCAAAAAAGCTATTACTTTCTAACGAGAAGTGACTTACCTGTCATCTCCTCTGGCTGTGGAAGTCCCATAACCTCAAGAAGTGTAGGAACGATATCGCAAAGTCTTCCGCCCTCGCGAAGAGTATAATTCTCATCATAGTTGAAGAGAATGAACGGAACAGGATTTGTTGTATGAGCTGTATGAGGATTACCGGTTGTATAATCAACCATCTGCTCTGCATTACCGTGATCAGCGCAGAGGAACATAACTCCGCCCTTTTCCTTAACGGCATCACATACGGCGCCAACACACTGATCTATTCTTTCAACTGCTGCGATGGCCGCTTCAAGAACTCCTGTATGACCAACCATGTCAGGATTAGCGAAGTTGATGACTATCACGTCAAATTCATCACGGTTGATAGCTGCAACAAGCTTCTCACAAACCTCAGGTGCACTCATCTCAGGCTGAAGGTCATATGTAGCAACTGCAGGCGAATTAACGAGTGTTCTGATTTCGTTCTTGTTAGGCTCCTCGATACCACCATTGAAGAAGAATGTTACATGAGCATACTTCTCTGTCTCAGCGATACGAAGCTGCTTAAGTCCGTTAGCTGCAAGGTATTCACCAAATGTATTTTTGATCTCTTCCTTCTTAAATGCAACCTTCTTGTTAGGAATAGTCTCATCATAATCCTTGAAGCATACATATGTGAGTGGCATGAAGCCGTTAGCTCTCTTGAGGTATTTGATAGACTTTGTATCAGCTGCATCGCCAGGCTGAGCTGCAATATCTTCGTCAGAGAAGCAGAAAGCCTTGGTGATCTCTCTTGCTCTGTCAGGTCTGAAGTTGAAGAAGATTACAGAATCATTTGGCTTAACAAGTGAAAGCGGATTACCAGCCTCATCTGTGATAACTGTAGGGATAACAAACTCATCCGTAACTCCGTTATCATAAGAATCCTGCATAGCCCGGATAGGATCAGTTGCCTTAACGCCCTCTCCTGTTACAAGGCTGTCATATGCCTTCTGAACACGATCCCAGTTATTGTCTCTGTCCATCGCATAGTAACGTCCTGAAAGTGACGCAACCTTGCCAACACCGATCTCAGCGATCTTGTCTATAAGCTGCTGAAGGTAATCTTTACCTGATGCCGGCGGTGTATCTCTTCCGTCGAAGAAAGGATGGATATAAACCTTGTCAAAATTTCTCTTCTTGCAAAGCTCAAGAATTGCATAAAGATGTGTATTGTGGCTGTGAACACCACCATCCGAAAGAAGTCCCCAGATGTGAAGATCACTGTTCTTGGCAATACAATTGTCGATTGCTTCATTCAGCTCAGGGTTCTCGAAAAATACGCCATCCTCGATATACTTTGTAATAAGTGTAAGATCCTGGTAGATGATTCGACCGGAACCTATATTCATATGTCCAACCTCTGAGTTACCCATCTGTCCGTCAGGCAGACCTACTGCAAGACCTGATGCATAACCCTTCTGGAACGGACACTCTGCCATAAGGCGATCCATTACAGGAGTCTTAGCCATGTAAACTGCATTTGCTTCATGAATGTCTGACAGACCATAGCCGTCAAGAACCATAAGAACTATTGGTTTTCTCATAATTATTCTCCCATCTTAAATATAATAAAGTGCTTCAATAATACTTTTCTTACTATTTCCCTACTAGTTAGCCGAAACAAACTTATTCATCTCAATATTATATATAAACCCTATTGACCCAAGTTTGTCAATTATTTCTTCTTTATCCGTATCAAATTCTTTTGCAAAGTCATCAAGTGACGGACAATTGTCGCGCAGCTGTGTATTAACAAAGCTGAGCAGCATAAACGGATGATTTGGAAGCTGCATATTTTTTTTCTCTCCTTTTCCGGCATCTCTCCCGTGCCTCATGTATAATAGCAAAAAAATACGCTTCACGCAATTATAATATTAAGTATCGATAAACCAAACGGTCTCGATAGGCATATGGCAGTTGTTCGTAGTTGTAGTATATGTTATATTTATGATTAAATAGTCAAAATAAATCAATTCAGATAATCAGGAGGAAAGCATGACCTTAGACGCTTTGTTTGACATAGAAAAAGAATTAGATAAGCTTCCGAACAGCCCGGGTGTGTATATCATGCGCAGCGAAACCGGTGCGATCCTCTATGTCGGCAAAGCGGTAAATCTTCACAACCGCGTAAGGCAGTATTTCCGGAGCGGTCACGGACATAACAATTCTCCGAAGATAGTAAAGATGGTTTCTCAGATTGCATCCTTCGAGTATATCATTACCTCATCGGAACTTGAAGCTCTTGTACTCGAATGTAATCTCATCAAGGAGCACCGTCCGAAATATAATACTCTCATGACCGACGACAAGGGCTATCCTTATATCCGTGTTACGGTCGAGGAGGCTTATCCGCGCATCTTTATGGTTCACCAGATGCACAGGGACAGATCCAGGTATTTCGGTCCTTATACTGACAGGGCTGCTGTTAAGGATATTGTTACTCTTCTCAGAAAGCTTTACAAGCTTCGTCATTGCAACAAGAAGCTGCCGGAGCAGGCCATGAAGGAGCGTCCGTGTCTCTATCATCAGATCGGCGAATGCAGCGGTCCCTGCAATATGCTGATCTCCGAAGAGGACTACAGAAAAAATATTAATAAAGCTATCGATTTTCTGAATGGAAATTACAAAGATACATTAAAAGAATTAAATGAACTGATGAAGGAGCAGGCTTCTCAGCTGGATTTCGAGAAAGCCGCCAAAACACGCGATCTGATTGAAAGCATCAATCATATCATGTCTAAGCAGCGCATCACTGATGCCGGCGGCGATGACAGAGATATCATTGCTCTTGCCGGAAATGAAACCGATCACGTTATATCCATCTTCTTCGTTAGAGACGGTCAGCTGATTGGACGTGAGAATCACCATATGAGCTGCGACAGTTCAGATACTCCCGAATCAGTTACCTCTGATTTCATCAAGCAGTTTTATTCAGGCACGCCATATATCCCAAAGGAGATCATTTCCGAATATGATATCGAGGAAGCTGCACTTGTGGAGGACTTTCTCTCTGAAAGATCCGGCCACAGGGTTAAGCTCATAAAGCCACAGAAGGGCGAAAAGATGAAGCTTCTTCAGCTGGCGAAGGATAATGCTTCTCTCGTGCTCTCTCAGGATATTGAGCGAATCAAACGCCGCGAGAAAAGAACCATCGGAGCGACCATGGAGATTGCAGAATTACTCGGTATTGAGAAGGCATCAAGAATGGAAGCATTTGATATTTCAAATATATCAGGTTATCTTTCGGTTGCATCCATGGTTGTATTTGAAAACGGCGAACCTAAGAAAAACGCCTACAGAAAGTTCCGACTCCGTACTGTTTCAGGTCCTGACGACTACGCTTCCATGAAGGAGGTTCTCTCAAGACGGTTCACAGATGATAAAATCGGCGAGCTGCCGGACGTACTTATGATGGACGGCGGTAAGGGGCAGGTTAATGTTGCTGAGATGGTCCTTGACAGTCTCGGTCTCGATATACCTGTCTGCGGCATGGTTAAGGATGACAACCACAGAACCCGTGGACTATATTTTAAGAACGAGGAGCTGACCTTTAAGAGAGGCAGCGAGGCAATGCATATGATCACTGCTCTTCAGGATGAAACCCACCGTTTTGCCATCGAGTATCACAAGAATCTCCGAAGCAAGGAGCAGGTTCACTCAGTCCTTGATGATATTCCGGGCATCGGTCCGAAACGTCGCAAAGCCCTGATGCAGCACTTCCAAAGCCTTGAGGCAATTAAGGCTGCTAGCCTTGAAGAACTTGCAGCTGTTCCTGAAATACCGGAGAATGCTGCAAAAGAAATATATAGCTTTTTCCATTAGTTTTTAATTCAAACATGAAGAACCCCCTAATAGTCGCATCTATTAGAGGGTTCGATTTGATTACAATTTGCGTTATAATGTTAACTCTCCTCGTGGTTCACATAATATTCCGGATTTAGCTTCTGCTTAACAACAGGTGGTCCTGAAATATATCCCTCCATTTCTCGCGCAAAGCTTATCTTATAACCTCTTTGAAATTCCGTAAACAGATCCAGTTTATTACTGTATGATCCTGCTATCTGTTCTGCCCTGTCTTCCCTGATACCATATTTACAGTAAAAATCCTTTACTTCTTCCGGTGATGGGAGTAGATCAGTTTTCAAAACCGATCTGTCGTTAATCAGATCAAGTCGATCAACTTCTCTCTTACAAATCCCTGTATTTTCAAGGCGTACTAACGCCGAACGATTATACAGATAAGGTGAATCATAGAACATCGAATTGCCATTATCAAAAATTGGCGCAATGGATATAAGTTTTAGAGTATCAGGATCTCTCAAGACTCCAAAATTGCCCCAATGACGATCAGAGTTGGTTGTAACATAATCCATAGATATCATATAGTCTAATGATCTTCGTACATAATCCTCATCAAGGCCACCTTCGATACATAGATTAACATACCCTTCCAATTCCCCTTTTCCATCATCCGTTATATTAGTAGTTCCGGTAAGATCTACTGCAGATATGAGTTCTTTGGATTTAGATGTAAAATACTTGCACGATGATATTTCGCATATATTACTATCACTTAATTCCGTCGTATACTTTACATATTCATCCCAGCCCTGTATTTCGTGAAGCTTGGATATGAAAAACTCATTTACATTCTGCTGCCCGTCAGGATATTTGGTATTGTATCCTTTTTCCAGATACCATCCGTCATCATATTTTACGGCCTCTTTGTACAGAGATCCTCCAACGGTTGCATTTGGTGTTCCTGTGTAATGAATACGACCATCTGACTCATGAAACTTAATATGTTCTCCACCATTATCAAAGAGATTAACGTCATCATATGTTAAATAGCTATATTCTTCCGGACATATCCAGTAGGTATCAGTAAGGCTAAGACCCAGGTTTTTCAGCAGAAGCTCCTTTGTATTTTTACAGCCATATTCATTAAGTATAAGCGAGAGACGGTCTCTCCCCTCCGGTATAGCTCTGTCTGCCCACCACTTGTAAACATCTTTGATATTATCACTTGTACGGAATGGTACCCTTGCAGAATTTCTTATCCTGCAACCCTGTATCTCGCCTTCATCATCTATGAGCATAACGGCCACATCATTATCCTTTTGTCTAAGAAAAAAAGTATTACTCATAGTGATTTCTCCATACCTCATCAAGTTTTCTTTCGGTCACGTATTCATCAACAAGGTTTGACATTTTTATAATATAAACATCATTTATCTGATCATTAGTTATATCATATGAGAGTTGTACACTCTCTGTATTATATTGAAAATGAATATCATATAAGCAGCCTTTATTAATGGCAGTAAAACGTGTTCCGTTACCGGATATACCATGAATTTTCTTTTTAAGCTTATTGTTTGGATAATCCTTGCTGATCTCTATATCCAATATCTCTCCGGCAATCTTAACGTATTTCTTAATATATCCAACACAACGTTCATTCACATAAACCATCGGCACACGATATTCTTTCTTCTTGTAGCAGCCAACAATCTCATAGGATTTTTCTGTTGGCATTATCTGATACAGCACATGATATTCATTACTGATACCAACTGCATTATTAAGAAGTCGAAATCCATATAATCTTTCCGGAAGCATTGATATAGAACCCATGTCTTCAAGCTGAATCCTATCAACTAAATTGAACGCCTCTTTAATTTTCAAAATCCTCTCTTCTTCTTTTAGCTTCTCATTCAGCATTCTCGCATATATTTCAGCATTACGAAGTGTAAGAAATACCGATATTAGTTCTTTATTCTCATCAATATATTGGAGGTACTTGTATTTCTTGCCATTAATAACCTTCTCGCTGATATATCCATTAACAGAATAGCGGTCAAGAAGACACGAGTGCTGATATAACTGTCTTGATAATTGTTTTTTGTAGTTTTGAAGTATATCCAAGAGCCTCATATCTATAACCTCTTTTCTGCTTATTTTGTTTATATTATAGGTTATGGATAAATATATGTCAAATCAATTTGGAATGACAATAGACTCCTTCATAAGTGTACCGTTTTCCCCGGAAAATCTACTTCTTGTCTTACAGCCACTTCTTGTGCTATACTAGCGAGGCGGTACGATGGGCAACCACAAAACTGCCACGCCCCACTTTAAATATAATAATAATGGATTAATCAACATGTCGAAATTTCTCTTTCCAACTGAATATTATGATTCAACCTACTCAATCGACTTTGAGCATTACTACTCTCTCGGCTACAGGGCTGTTCTCTTTGATATAGACAACACCCTCGTTCCTCACAATGCGGCATCCGATGAGAAGTCAATCGCTCTTATGAAGCGTCTGAAGGAAATAGGCTTCAAGGTCTGCCTGGTTTCAAATAACAAGGAGCAGCGTGTGGCATCCTTCAACGAATTTCTTCAGGTTGAATACATCTACAAGGCCGGCAAACCTAAAGCCAGAGGCTACTTAGCTGCCATGGAGAAGCTCGGTACCAACCGTGGAAATACAATCTTCGTGGGAGATCAGCTCTACACTGATATCTGGGGCGCCAACAACGCAAAAATACATTCCATCCTCGTAAGGCCTATCAACAAGCACGAGGAGATACAGATTGTCTTAAAACGAATCATCGAGAAACCTTTTATATGGCTCTTTCTGATGAAGCATAAAATGAAACACTCATAATCGTGAAACCATATTAAAAACAGCCGTCAATATATATCACATACTGACGGCTGTTTTATATTCACACATAAAAATGCCCCGGATCATTTCGTAATCCGGGGCTTTAATCACATTAACAATTATACAAGATCAGCTCTCAGCTTCTTAAGAACCTGGAATGTCTTGCCTCTGAGCTCTTCTGCCTCGAAGAGAGGAAGCATTGTATCCTTATCAAACTTGCACTTCATAACGTTGCTGAGCCAGTCATTTACATATGCCTTAACATACTCAACATTCTCATCTGACTTATCCTTAAGTCCGTTCTGAATATTATTGATGTTTTCAACAACTGAAGGTGTAGCGATCTTATTTGCAGATACAGGTGATGAGCTGCCTTCATTTGAAAGCTCGATAACCTTACCTGTCTTGGTGATGATAACCTTCTTGTTAGGAGCTGCTTCAGCCTTAATCTGAGGTCCGCCACCCTTCTTGTCAAGAAGTTTTTCAACAGCCTTGATCAGACAAATAACACTATATGTTGCTTCCATCTGTGTCTGGCTCTCTGCTCCCTTATCCTGATACTGATACCACAGCCACTCAGATTTAAGAAGCATCTCTTCGATCTTGGAATCATCAAGAAGCTTTCTGAGATCTGTATCCATAGCAGGTGCAGAACTTCTTCCGAAAAGCTTACCGCCGCCGGTGTGTTCCTCAACCTTCTTGTATTTAGCAGGAACAGGAATCTCGCCATAATCCTTCTGAAGGAACTTCTCTGCCTTTCTAGGATCATAGTTATTGTTGATGATATTGATCCTTCCGCCATTAAGACCGTTAACGATCATATCCTCAGCCGCCATAAATACGAGTGTCTTCTGACGATCATCGATCATAGACTTGATCTCATAATTGGTCTTAGACTTCTCAAGGATTGTATTCTTACGAACCTTAAATGCCTTGATCTTCTCCTTAACGCTGAAGAAAAGCTTGAGGAGTGTAGGGTTAGCATTTACATAGTCGTTGATCCATGTGAGCTCAACGTACTGATGCTCGATCTTGTTTGAAAGCTCGTATACATTATAACCATCAAATACAACATTAAGTGTTGTATAAAGCTTCTCAAGTATCTCGTATTTTTCTTCCCATGAATGTGTGGTAACGTCGCTGTTAACGAGTTCCTTGATACCGCACTCATAAAATACGAGGTTATACTCATAGAGACCTTCAAAGATATTGGTCTTACCGGTAAGCTGTGCACCGGCACCGAGAATCTGAAGATTCTTCTTCATATCAGGTTCATTCTCGATATAGAGATAAACCTTCTTAACGAAAGCAGAAACCTCATTGATGAGGGTATCGATACGCTTGTTGTATATCTCCTG
>CAMNMC010000020.1 GCA_946544235.1 uncultured Lachnospiraceae bacterium
TAAACCTTCTTAACGAAAGCAGAAACCTCATTGATGAGGGTATCGATACGCTTGTTGTATATCTCCTGCTTTGTAATGGTTGTCATGACATTTCTGCTGAGTACGCTTGTGTCATGAGCATTATTTACGTTTCTGATAAGCTCCTTAAAGCTCTCATAAACAGCCATATTGTCGATAGGGATAAACTCTGAATTGAGTCCATAGAACTCAAATGCCTTGGTGAAATCCTTATTGGCAATAAAGGTATTGAACATTCCGATTGAGAACTGTGTCTTATAATCATTACCTACATGAGGATCCTCAATAACATAATCATAGAGAACCTCAAGGTTGCTGAGATAAGCCTCGGAATTTGCCATGGATGTAGGAAGTCCCATCTCCATAACAACATTTATAAGATCCAGATAACCCATGAGAGCCTTATCAAAGTTCTTAGGTCTGTCATCATCCTCAAGTATCTGGTAGCTGACATTGATAAGAAGCGGAGCAATACGCTCGCCGATAAGCCTCATGGCCTCACCGAATTTTTCTCTCTGATACAGGTAGATAAGCCATACGCTGAATCTGTAAATACCTGTAGTGTTGATAGGTGCATCTATATCAGAAGCATCGATATCTCCATAAACGAATTTGAATAAAGGCTCGATCCATTCATCGATTTCATATCTCTCTTTAGACTTGATATTTTCATCAACGAACTCGCCTAATTCATAGAGCTTTGAACACTGAGCCTTGACATCCTCATCAACCTTCATCGTATTAAGGTCAAAGTTATTATCCTTCAAATAATCGATGACAAGTGTGTAGAAGCCATCCTCTACCTGTTCATTAAGGAATCTGATAAGTAAGCCCTTATTGTTGGATGCGGCAATAGATAAAACATTACTATCGCTGCCCGTTGTAATATTAGCAGGTAACGCCATATATCTCTCCTCCCTCTGTTGTGGTACAAAAAATAATCCCCTAAATGGTAGTTTAACCTTTTAGGGGAAAATAGTCAACGTCAAATTGGCGAATATTCATAATTTCAATTGTGTAGTTTGCACAAATATTGTATTATGTCAACAAATTTCGTGTTAAAATCATACATATTTCACATCATTTTCTGTCTGTTTTGCCGGTTACGGGTATTTTCACAGAAAAATCAGTCCATAAGCCCCGCCATTTTGAGCAGTGTTTTGGCATTTCTCGTGGTGCATCTTCCGTCCTTGATCTTATAATCAAACTTCAGTTCACCATTCTCATAATACTCTTCGAAATGGTAATTCTTCACATTCTCTCCGTCTGCACTCTTAAGATCGCACAGCTCGAAATCATGGGTAGAAACGATCACAAAGCCCTTACCCGAAGAAAGCCTTCTAATAGCATTTTCGGCACCTACTATCCTGTCGGCAGAGTTGGTTCCCTTAAATATCTCATCTATGAAGCACGCAGCAGGAATCTCTCTGTCGTTTTCACCGGAGATGTATTCTGCCATATCCTTTATCCTGAGTATCTCAGCATAGAAGGTTGATATTCCGCCGGCAACATCATCCATTACTCTCATCGATGTGAAGAGCTTCATGAAAGACAGTTTCATGGAATCAGCGCATACTGCGGCACCCATATAAGCCAGAGCCATATTTATCGCCACCGTCCTGAGGAAGGTCGTCTTGCCGGACATATTTGATCCGGTTATAACGGTGGTTCCGTGACCGATGACGGCTGAATTGGCTACAACCTTTCCGCTGCCGATGAGCGGATGATACAGTTCAACCGCATTAACAACAGCCCCGTCCCTGTCAATCTCTTTAATTACAGGTCTGCAGGTTTTGTTCAGTATTGAAAGAACTGCAAGACTTGCAAGTTCCTCAACATTTCCTATTATTTCAACGCTCTTGGTGATTGCTCCGTTATATCTCTTATTCCATCCGGCAGCAATATATGTCAGCCACATATCCCAGCCCAGAAAACCATTAAGTATCAGATGTATGAGCGGATTGAAGGATATATTATCCGCTTCGCTGAGCATGCAAAGCTTTTTGATTGCATTTATCAGACCATCTTTGCCGATTGTCTCAGCCTTGATTCCTGCCAGTATTTCAGAATCGAACTGTTCCTCCGAAAGCCTTTTAAGAAGCTGATGATAATCCTGTGCAGAAACGCCCAGAACATGGATCGGATACATGAACTTATCTCTTATCGTACTGCATGAATACGCAAGTATCACGCAGACAAGAAAAACTCCGATGATATAATTCGGCGATACTATTCCAAGCACGGCAAGAATTATGGCAGCTATATTTATGAGCGGTATAAGCACCATCAGAAGAGGTATTACCGGTGTAAGCTTCAGTCTCTTCTCTTCAATATACTGAAGTTCCTTCCTTCTTCTTCTCCTGGCTATCCTTGCTGAGATCGATTCAAATTCTTCAACAAAACCAGACCTTCCGGCAAGCTCGGCTACCGCCTCATACCTTTTACCGATAAGCGCACGTTCCGTCCTTCTGAGACTTACGGTTTCGGCAAGTTTTCTCCTTCCGGCATCGGTATGAGCAATCGAAAGATACTGATACAGCGAGTTCGGTCCTAGAAGATCGATATCTCTGGAAACAGTATCATTCTCCCGAAGAAAATCACTTCCGTTATCAGGAAAGGCTCCCCAGGTATTATCAAGCCTTGAAATATATCTCTCGATCACTTCCTTACGCGCAACAAGCCCGGTAAGTATATTATCCAGGTTCGCGTGGATCCTGAGAAATACGATAAATACTATTATAAATCCTACACCTGATAACAGTATGAGCGTATTGTCATCCGACACGCCGGCTATGACCAGAACGATACCGGCAAAAAAGCTGATAAGCCTGATAAACGAAATGAAACCGTGTTTCTTTCGCAGTCCTGAAATCTCATTTTCAATTGTATTTGTTTTATTTATATACTCACTAATCATAAAAAGAGATTATCACAATATTTTTTTTATATCAAGAAAAGTTGCTTGAATAAAATGTGAATTCGTATTAAAATCTATACATGGGGTTTTAGTGCCATGCCACTATTACGCAGCATGAAAACCAATTTAAATTGTAAAGGAGAAGATAATATGGCAAAGAATAGTTTTCTTGGAGGAGTTGTTAAGTTTACTGTTGCAGCAGCTGCAGTTTCAGGCATCTGCTATCTTTTCAGAGATGATTTAAAGAGTTCTAAGACATATCAGAAATATGATGTTGATGAGAAGATCTCAAAGGCTAAAACTGTTGTTAAGGATAAGACAGCAACAATAAAGGATAAGGCTGCTACACTTAAGGAGAAGGCTCCTTGGGCAAATAAAGCTTCCAATGATGACGTTGATGAGGCAGTTGATGAAGTTGTAAGAGATTACGTTGAGATCGATACCGATGATGCAGTTGAAGAAGCTGCTGATAAGGTTGAAGAAGCAGCTGAGGAAGTTGCTGACAAGGCTGAGGATATTATTTCGGCAGTTACCGACTAAAGTATAATCCAAATCAAGCGCTATTCTTGATACGACGAAATATGATTACGGATCAGAACTCATAGAAACAAGCCCTGCTGTTCTTGATTCGCTTCGCAAATCAAGAACCATCGCTGAAGGCGCCGTATAACACAAAAAATCAGGAGAGGTTTTAAATGCGAGCATTTAACCTCTCCTGATTTTTTGTGTTGCATGGCTTGTTTCTAACGCTTTATTCGCTTTCTTCCCAGTTAGTATATACAGCCTCAACATCATCATCCTCATCGAGGAGATCAAGTATTCTCTGGATTTTCTTAACGTCATCCTCTGCTGTAACAGAAACATAGTTCTGAGGGATCATTGTAACAACAGCCTCAAGCATAGGTACGCCTGCTGCTTCAAGAGCTTCTCTTACTGCACTGAAATCATCAGGTGCTGTAATGATCTCGAAGCTGTCCTCTTCCTCTGCGAAATCCTCAGCGCCTGCATCAAGTGCTGCCATCATGAGCTCATCTGCAGACATCTTGCACTCTTCCTTGTCGATGATGATCTGTCCCTTCTGATCAAACATATATGAAACGCAGCCTGTTGTTCCTACGCTTCCGCCACCCTTTGTGAAAGCGCTTCTGACATTTGAAGCTGTTCTGTTCTTGTTGTCTGTAAGTGCATTTACGATGATAGCTGTACCTGCAGGGCCATAGCCTTCGTAGGTCATGTATGTGTAGTTTGCAGCATTCGCATCACCTGCAGCCTTCTTGATACCTCTTTCGATAGTATCATTTGGCATGTTGTTTGCCTTAGCCTTAGCGATAACATCACGAAGCTTGCTGTTGTTTGCAGGATCCGGACCACCTTCCTTAACCGCTACAACGATCTCACGTCCTATGACTGTAAAGATCTTACCCTTTGCTGCGTCGTTCTTCTCTTTCTTATGCTTAATGTTTGCAAATTTTGAATGTCCTGACATCTTTATTTCTCCTTAAATATATTTATCCTTGTTATGCCTTGGAATGTCTCTATTTAGTCTTTATCATTCTCCGGCTGTTTTTCTATCCTGACAGACAATATCATATTATCTTTAATAAGTAAAGGAATAAAAGTGTAGCCTCCGTAATCTATTTTGATATTTTCATTTTCTTCAGGCAGTCTTCCGAGCTTATAAAGCAGGAAACCGTTAAGTGTCTCAACCTCGCCCTCCGGAAATTCGACCTCCGGCAGAAGCTCTTCAAGATCGTTCAGACTCAGCAGGCCATCAACTATATATGTATCTTCGGCAGTCTTTTTAAACTGAGTTTCATCCTCATCATGTTCATCGAGAATATTTCCGACGATCTCCTCAATTATATCCTCCAGTGTGACTATTCCATCCGTCTGACCATATTCATCAATAACAACGGCCATGTGGTTCTTTTCCTTCTGCATTTTTTTCAGAAGCTTGGATATCTCAAAGGTCGGATGGATGAACATCGTCTCTTCAGTTATGGTCTCAATAAGCTTCTCCGGATCCTTCAGATAAGCCGCAATAAGATCCTTCAGATGCAGCACACCGACGATATTATCAATCTCGCCGTCATACACCGGGCATCTGGAGTAGTTGGATTCCAGAACCTTCGGAAGCGCGTCACTTATTCTTTCAGACTTATCAAGCGCAAATATCCTGCTGCGTCCGATCATGATATCACGGACACATTTGTCATCAAACTCAAGGATATTTGTGATCATCATTGCCTCATCCTCATGGATGACGCCCTGCTCGTGACCTTCCTCAACTATGGAAAGAATCTCCTCTTCAACTTTTTCTTCATCTAAACGTTTAAACATCCGACGTTCATTCCCCTTATTTATACGTTAAACAACACAGCATCAGCTGCGTCATAACTGACATCCTTCTGACATATCTGTTATATGCAGATTATCATATCACCTTATTGCTCATTCTAACATCAAATAGTTTACTTCTTTATACCTGGTACTGTCTTTAAAATACACTCTCGGCACACGTCTTGCAACATTACATACAAGTTCATAGTTAAAGCTGTTTGCAGGCTCAGCGACCTCCTCAACAGATATAGACAGCACGCCGTCAGTTCCGAAAAGTATTACCTCATCACGGAGCTCTGCTTCCGAAATATCACTCACATCGACCATAAACTGATCCATACAGACTCTTCCCAGAATAGGTGCGTATTTTCCTCTTATCAGAACTCTTCCGACATTCGACTGTGCTCTCGGATAGCCGTCAGCATATCCCGCAGAAACAGTTGCCACTCTCATGCTCTTCTCCGTGACATAGGTCCAGCCGTAGCTGATCCCCCTGCCCGGCTCAAGAGTTTTAATATGTGTAATATGCGCCTTCAGAGTCATAGCCGGCTTAAGAACAAGCTCCTTATTCATCTCCTCAGACGGTTCAAGTCCATAAATGGCAATGCCCAGCCTCATCATATCAAAGCCCTTTGAATGAAGTTCCATGGCTCCGGCACTGTTATCAATATGCTTAATACTGAAGATAAAGCCTCTTTCAGTAAGCGCATTTATAAATTCATTAAATCTTGTCCTCTGACCTATGGCATCATTTTTATCCACAGTATCAGCCTTGGCAAAATGCGTAAATATTCCTTCGACATTAAGCCCTTCCATATGAAGAAGCTTTGACGCCTCTTTCACGCCCTCATCATTACACTGAAAACCAATCCTGCTCATTCCGGAATCAGCCTTGATATGAACCTTTGCCTTCTTTCCAAGCTTAAGTGCTGTATCGGAAAGAAGCTTACATTTATCGGCATTATAAACAGCCATTGTTATATCATTCTCTATGGCAGTTTCAAAATCCTCTTCATCTGTATTTCCAAGGATGAGTATAGGCTTCGTGATACCCGCACGTCTCAGTTCAACGCCCTCATCGATGCAGGCAACGCCATAATAATCCGCCAGATCATCAAACTCCTCTGCAAAGGTAACGGCTCCGTGACCATAAGCATCCGCCTTGATAACCAGCAGAGTCTTCCTGTCAGGAGGATTCAGTGCCTTAAGCTGTTCAATATTATATCTTACCGCGTCAAGATCTATATCCGCTTCAATACGATTGTAATTACGCATGTCTACGCCTCTTTTTCATTCATTGATATCATCATTTGATTCACATACATATATACCTCTTCAAGCTTAGTAAAATGCAATATCAGAGGTAAATATGTATGTGAATCATAACTCAATTATAATATTAGTGTCATCAGTAGTGTTATATATCAACAATCATTGTTATTGGCCATTTTCAGTTCATAATATCCGTAATCGAATCATTAAGATCTGTGGCCGTCATTCCAATCTGACCACACCTTTCGGCCGCTTTGTCTCCTGCAGCGCCATGAATAAATACACCCACTCTTGCCGCATCGTAAGGCTTCATGCCCTGCGCAAGAAGCGATCCTATGATGCCCGTAAGACTGTCACCGCTGCCTCCCTTGGCCATACCGCTGTTGCCGTTAGTATTGATATAAAAGCTGTCACTCCCGTCGGAAACAACAGTACGTGCATCCTTCAATACTGAAATAACATTATATTCATTTGAAACAGACTTTGCAACTTCAAATCTGTTATCAGCTATTCTTCCGAGAGCAGCTTTAACCTCCTCGCCGTCCTCTCTTATCAGCCTTGCCATCTCAAGCATATGAGGCGTTATGATCATTCTTGCTTCTTTGAGTCTCCACTCACTCTCAGACGAACCATCTGTGTCCTTACTCTTTTCCTTTTCGATCAAATACTTCTTCAAAAGCTCTCTCTCTGCTGAGATTATATTGATTGCATCCGCATCGATCACAACCGGCTTATAATACCAATGTGCGGCATCCAATACCATCTCAAGAAGCCTGACTGCACTTTCATCAGTTCCGAGTCCCGGTCCGATTGCAACAGCTGTTGACCATTTCACAGCATTGCTAACCATATCATAAAATTCTGAGTTACCCTCAGTGTTTCCTAAACCGTCAATCCCCGACATTTCATAGCAAGTAAGCAGAGCCTCAGGAACTGCCGCTCCGATAATATCTCTGTTTGCCCTATCGGTAAATATCTTTACAAGCCCGGCTCCTGCACGAAATGCAGCCTGTCCAGCGATCACTGCTGCCCCACTGATCTCGCTGTTTCCCGCAACCAGAAGAAGCTTTCCGAAGCTGCCCTTATTAGCATCAGCGTGACGAATCGGAAGAAGCCTTCTCACATCACTTATGTCAAAACCATAATGCCTAACCTGTACTTCTTCTGAAGCTATAGCCGGAAAACCGATATCCCTCGTAATTATCCTTCCGGAGAACTCTCTTCCATCTCCGAAAAGCATACCAAGCTTTGTAAAGCCAAAGGTTACGGTCAGATCAGCCTTAACTGCCGTACCAAGCACCTTCCCGCTTTCAGTTGATATACCGGACGGAATATCACAGGCGATCACAGTGAGTTCCGGTCGTGCCGCTTTGGAAGCATTGATCACTTCGATCACCTCAGCCTGAACACCCTGAACATTTCTTGAGAGACCCACCCCGAAGACAGCGTCTATAACCGCATCATAATCATCGATAATCTCAGATAATTCCGCGTAAAGATTATCTTCCGACTCAGTTTTATTATCATCCGCAGAATTATCCTTAACAGATGAATTATATAATATCTTCACGCCGCATTTTTCGGCAATCTCACACTGATTTCTGAAGGCCTCGCTGGTTTTCCGGAGACCTCCGATATAAAATACATCCGCCTGATATCCCCATTCATGAAGTATTCTCGCACAGCAGACACCATCACCGCCGTTGTTACCGCCTTCGCAGACAGCGAGAATCTTCTTGCCTTTAATCAGCCTTGCCGTCTCCTCAGCAAGTGCCAGAGCCGCCCTCTCCATAAGAACCATCTGCGGTATTCCGATCTCTTCAATTGTCTTCTTATCAATGGCAGCGCTCTCCGCACCTGTCGTGTAGAACATCATATCAATCTCCTCAGGAATCACTATAATACTCGCAGACAAAACGCCTGCGAGCATTCAGTATCATAATAATCAGTCATCAAAACACTCTTCCGTGAGTATTCAGCAGCATATTGATCAGCATCTGGCTGATCGTCAGTTATACTATTCTAGAACTCCACTGTTTCCGGAGCCTTAGTAAACGAACTGAAGGTTGCCTTTGCATTCTGCAGATAGAACACCTCTGTATTTCCGTCATCTTCATTGTACATTCTTCTGAGATCAGGATATGCATCAAGCATTGAAGCACGTGCCTCACGTCTGTCGTCCTCAACAAGCTCGCCTGCAACTCTTATCCAGTCACCATCCTTGAACGCGCATATCTCAACCTTTGGATTTGCATGGATCTGCTTTGATACATCCTTCGCCTTACCGGTCTGGATATACAGCTTTCCCTCGAAGAGATTGATCGTTCCGAAAGGTCTTACCCTCGGCTGATCTCCGTCAACTGTTGCAAGATAATATGCTCCTGCTTCCTTTAAAAACTCAAGTACCTTTTCCATAGCTTTACGCCTCCTTAAAATAAATCTATATTATACATGCCATATTAATATCACCATACGAGTATCCTGTCCGACGAAACAAGCATTATACATGCAAGAATCGCAGCAACAGTTTTCTTTCTCATAGCAACCCCTTTTCCTAAAACCTATTACCTCTGCCCCTTTTAGTTTTTCAGTCGTAAAACCTGTCCATCCCAGGTCCTGCTTCAAGCCTTTTAATATATTTATCCGGCTCTCTTACCATATCTGCCATCATGAGAAAAGTATCCAGTGCAAGCCCTTCCTTGTTGGTGTCCGAATAATTCTTACCCACGTCCTGTTTTATCTCAACATTTCTCATATTGAAAAAATACAGATCAGTCAGACCATAGCCGCTGCACTTATATTTATCCAGAAAGGTATGATTATCGAGATAGTAAATAAACTCATCCATAAGCCCCGGATCATTAAGCAGCTCGCCCCACAGTTTCTCCGTATATTCTTCACTTTTTTCGGCATATCCCGCAAGCTCTCTCAGCCTGTCGTACGCCTTGATAAGCCTGCCGTCTATTATAATATTTCCAGCCATATATTTCCTATATTATTATCCTATGTCCAGTTCCAAACGCTTCGTCATGACAGCTTATTCTTCAAGTTCTAAACACATCATCTTGTCAGCTTATTTTTCCAGCTCTATTTCTTCACCGGCTTCAATGATCAGTCGATTTGGCGCATTAAACTGCTCGGCAACCTCTCTGTCGAAGATTCCCCTGTCACCAGGTATCATATGATATGGAATATTGTGCTTTGCACCAACCTCTTCGGCACATTTTGCAGCTTCTTCAAGTCCCATATTGTACACACCGTCACAGCAGAAAAATGCATAATCAAGCGCCCTCTCAGCCAGGCTTGGCATCTGCTTTGTCTCACTTGTATCACCGGTTACATAAACAGTAACTCCATCAGAGAAAGTCAAAATAAAACCGACGCAGATCTTCTCATCATGATTTCTGTTGTACCCTGCTTCAACCGCATCAACCTGTACATACCCAAGATCAAAGCTCTGATGAACGCCGTCAACGATACAGTCCATATATGAAATGGTCTTACATCCCTCATTTTGAGTTTCTATTAGCTGCGGCATGTTATGATCACCATGTCCGTGAGTGATAAGTATCAGATCTGCAGGAACATCATAGCCCTCACCGGCATACGGATCTATATAGATAACCTTGCCCTCAACCGTTGTTATCCTTATACTTGCATGCCCCATATAAAGTAGCTTTGCCTTGTCATAAATCTTCTCATACTCAATCTTCTCTGTTGTCATTTCCGTTGTAACCTCCTCAGTTGTTGCTTCCGTTGTTGTTATTGTTTCATCTTCCATAGTATTATCCGTCACTGTCTGATCATCAGTCGCAGAGCTGCTTTCGTTTTCGGAAGTCGTCTCAGCAGTTACCTCAGCAGTTGTTCTCGAATCAGTCTCTTTCTTGTCGTTGCCTTTATCCGTACATCCGCAGAGTGCGATCATTATTGCCATGGTTATCCCCATCATTTTAAATACTTTTAATCTTTTCAACACTTTGTTACCCCTTGCCACGTTTTTTCTTTCTTTTCAGTATAATTCATTGACTACTATCTTGCAATTACAACTGTGGAAATATATCTTAATCTGATCAAAAATCTAAATATACTGTAACCATATTTGCCCGTAACAAAAGCCTGCCGGTTTCCCGACAGGCTTCTGATTTTACTTTTATGATATTGGCATCATTATATTCTGTTAGTGGAGTCCCATGCCTCCGGCCTGAACATTCTTCTGTGGCTGCTTTCTATTTACCGCAGCCTTCTTTGGTTCAGGCTTACTTACTCCCGGAACAGCCTTATCAACTATCTCTCCGTTAAGGAGCATGTTTGTAAGGTTCTTATCATTAAGAAGCGCCTTGTTCTCAGGCTTCTTGATATTCTTAAGAATAGATGCTGTGATGTTCTTCTCCTGCTCCATCTCTGTAGCCATCAGGCGGCAGATATTATTGCCGATTCTCGGATTCTGAGTAGCCTGTAAGAATGCAACCTTAGCTACATACTCAGGTAACAGATGCTCTTTAATAGCTGCATTTCTGGCGCTCTTGAAATTCTTAACAGATTTCTCAAGTGCATCGGCCTCCTTGTTAAGCTGTTCTTCAGCCTTCTGTCTCTCAGCAGGATCCTCAATATCCTCAAGATTTTCCCTTGCATCAAATATTCTGTTCTTTTCAGCCTTGTTAGCCTTCTTAATAGCCTTCAGCTTCTTCATTTCCTCCTCAAATTTAGGATTTGGACTAGAATCAGGATCATAATCGTTAAATACATATCCAAGGAGACCGTTGTCATAATCAGCAAGACCATAGGTCATATTTTCAAGCTCTTTCTTATATTTCTCTCCGAGTTCCTCAGCCTTCTTCTCGTTCTCATCCCACTTCTGGGCATAATTCGAAGGGTTCTTATCAACGATCATCTTAAATACTTTATTCTCGCTGAGTTCCTTAATTTCTTCTGCTGTCGGCTTCGTACCATTCTTCTGTGTGAGATAAGCCTCAGCCTTGGCTCTTCTCGCCCAGACTACAGGGAATAAAGATCCATTTTCTTTGTATACCTTAAGGAATTCAGGATTCTCAGCAAGCTTAGATGCATTTTCACTAAGCTCTCTGTCTCTCAGCATATCTATCGCATGATTTTTCTGCTCTTCACTGAGTGACTGATCTTCCATCATACCTCTGTAGTATGTCTGAAGAGCCTCTTTTGCGGCATTGTATTCTGTATATCTTCTCACATAATCTGATGGATATTTAGAAACAATATCGATAAATTCATCATCAAGTGAAAGGTCGGCAATGGACTGAGTTGTGATCTCAATCCTGTTCTGTCTCATATAATCCTTTGCAGCAGCTTCCAGGTATTCAACGCTGAATTTTCCTTCAAAAGAATGAATACTAAATGTATCCATGCCATTATTGCGTGCCTCAACCATAGCCTGTTCTGCAAGAGTTGCCATAGAAGCATTGCTTGCTCCCGGATTAGTTACAAGACCTATGGTTTTCTTCATCTCCTCAATCTTTGCAGGGATCTCAAGTGTTGCATTCTTAGCCTCCTGAAGACGAACCTTTCCTGCATCCGAACCAGGTCCGAATATGAGTCCCTTTCTGTTCTTATGATAAAGCTCTGCCTGCTTTCTGTATGTCTCCATAGCTTCCATAAGCTTCTCAGGATTAGCCTGTGGATTATCAAGATCAGAAAGTGCTATACAATTTTCAAGAGCAGTTTTCATATTTCCATAAAGGGCTGTATCCTTGCCCTGAATGGCATTCTTGCTTACAGCATTAAGACTCGCCAGTGTTTCCTTGAACTTATTATGAAGCTCATATGCCTGATTAACAACTCCCCACATAGCAACTGTGCTTCCTGTGATCGCAGCTGAATTTCTTGCAGGAGCAGGTGTGTCCACTCTTATGATCTTATCTTCAACATTAAGAAGCTCTGCTCTTATCTCTTCAGGTGTCGGTTCCTTAACCTCCGGAGCTTCCTCAGGTATAACAATCGGTTCTACTTTTGGCTTCACAGCCTTCATCTTTCTGGTCTCAGCCGGTACAAGGCTTCCGTCCTTCATCTCGTATCTGTCAGCACTGATTTCAGGAATTTTTCCTCTCTTACCTAAAAGAACTTCATTTGCGATCTCATTCATAAGCTCAAGCTTATAGAAATGCTGCTTCACCTCACCAAGTTCAAGGTTCTTATATTTTTCACCGTATCTTTCCTCAAGTGTCTGTCCTTCAACCTTGATGCTCTTTGCCGGATCAATTCCTGCTTCCTTAAGGAATGCGTTACGATCAGGATTATCAATCTCCTTCAGGAACTCAATCGCAGCCATATCCAGTCTGTCTCTGAGTTCGAATTTATTATACCTTTCAATGATCTGCTGAGCTGTAGGATTACCGTTAAATACAACGCCCAGCATTGCTGCAGGAGAGGTTGTAATATGAGCCTTCTGATTAGTCCTCATTACTCTGGCGTAAATATTTTCACTAAAGGTATCAAGTCCTTCAGCCGTAAGAGGATCCTTCTTTTCTTCAACTTTAGGTTCCTCGACTACAGGCTCGTCAAATACAGGTTCCTCATCGTCAGGAACTTGTGATGCTCTACGAGCTGCGCCCATTTCATTATAAGCTTCTTTTTTAACTGCCTCTCTTGATCCTGCAGGAACCATCACAACAGGCTCACTTCCCGGAACCTCGGCTGTGATCTGAGATGTTCCTTCAAATACCTGACGAAGGATTTCAATCTGATACATCATATCCTTCTGTGACTTATCTTCTACGTGAGCATATTTGTCTCCCCAGGTTTCTTCAACGCTCTTACCATCGATCTTGATATCGCTCCATGCAAGCGCCTCACCTGTTTTCGGATCAACAATACCCTTGAAGGCTTCCTGTGCAAGGTTTCTTAATCTGTTTGCATAAGCAAATTCAGCAAACTTATCTGTAAGCTCCTTACCTGTAGGCTCTTCTCCTTCATTCACCCCATATATCAGCTGCACAAGTCTCTCAAGGTTATAACCTCTCATCTTAGTCTGTGCTGTATATGCAGATTTCGCGAAACCGGTTAAATTAGCATTATCAATTACTTCGTTCTCTTTCATTCTAAAACTCCTTTCCGGGTAATACTTTGTTTTCAACTGGTTCCATCATAAAACATAAGAGGTAACAAAAGCGCAACAAAGCAAAAATAACAAGCCGTGCACTCACAAAACAGAATGCACAGATTGGATGCTTGCATACCATTCTGTGCATTCTGTTTTGCGAGTATACAGCGCCTATGGCGCTGGTTCTTGATGCACTTGTGCATCAAGAACACACGGCTTGTTATTTTTTATGATTATATGGCGCTGGTTCTTGAT
>CAMNMC010000021.1 GCA_946544235.1 uncultured Lachnospiraceae bacterium
TGCCATATCACTTCGTGATATGCAAGACTTGCGTAGCAAGTCTTGGTTCTGCTTTGCAGAACGCATCTGTCCTGCGGACAGACTCACGGTTCTTCGAACCGTTACTATTCTGTGCCATATCACTGCGTGATATGCAAGACTTGCGTAGCAAGTCTTGGTTCTGCTTAAGATATATCTGTGTGGTATATAAAAAAACATCCCGCAGAATAATATGCCTCGGGATTGTATTTAATACAATTGTTGAGATATATTATTCTACGGGATGTAATAATGCTTGGGTTAAACCGGAAGCTTTCCGTTCAGCTTGTCGATGATGACAGGCAGTTCTTCGTCAATCTTATCGTTGTCAAGCTGGCAGGTGCCGGCATTTCTGTGACCGCCGCCGCCATATGAGAGGCAGAGCTTGCCGATGTCAAACTTCGAAGACTTGTTGATGATTGATTTACCGATCATAACTGCTGTGTTCTGCTTCTTGAAGCCCCAGGCAACATGTACGGAAATCTCTGTTTCAGGATACATAGCATAAACCATGAAACGATTGCCTGCGTAGATGGTCTCTTCATTTCTGAGGTCGATGACCGCTACCTTGTCATGTATCTGGGTGATCCGCTCAAGCTGTGCCTTGAAGAGCTCCTGCTGCTCAAAGTAGAGATTAACTCTTTCCTTAACATCAGGAAGTTCAAGAACATCCTTGATGGTATGATCAACACAGTAATCGATGAGTTCCATCATAAGTGCATAGTTTGAAATTCTGAAATCATGAAAACGTCCGAGACCGGTACGGGCATCCATAAGGAAGTTCATGAGAACCCAGTCGGTCGGATTTAAGATCTCTTCTTTGGTGAAATCTGCGCTGTCGCCCTTGTCAACAGCCAGCATGATCTCATCGGAAACTCTGGTGAAACGATCCTTGCCGCCATAGTAATCATAAACAACACGTGCAGCAGACTTTGCGTCGCCATCAATTATGTATTTGCCTTCATAATCCTCACGCTTATTTCTTATAAGCTCACTTTCGTGGTGGTCGAAGGCAAGTCCGACACGCGGATCGAAAGGAAGGTTTGTCGTGATATCGTTCTCGCTGATATCAACCTTGCCATCCTGAACATCCTTAGGATGAACGAACTTGATGTCGCCAATGATGTCCAGCTCTCTGAGAAGCATGGCACAAACCAAACCGTCAAAATCACTTCTTGTAACCAGTCTCTTCTTCATTATATAGTCCTCCGTTTATGATAAAAAATAACCCTTCTTCAATAGAAAATCCCACCAATTAATTATACCGCATTCGTGATTGATAAACAATAAAAAATATTTTAAAATACAGTCGAAAAAACTATCAAATACAGAAATAATGTTGTATACTAACAGCGACAAATAAACATATAAAAATTAAGCAGACATGCCTATACTGATAGAGATATGTCTGCTTAGACGTGCGTTATCAGGTATATTAGAAGTTATATTTTCAATCAAGGAGTATAGAGAAGCATGATAAAGGAGAATAAATCTGTGGATGAGAGTCTTAAGGTTATAATACTTGCAGCAGGCAAGGGAACAAGAATGAAGTCAGATCTTCCGAAGGTTGTTCATAAATGTAACGGTAAATCAATGGTGCACCATGTTATAGAGGCTTCCAAGGCTGCGGGTGCGGATAAAATATGTGTTATCGTTGGCTATAAGGCTGATATAGTCAGAGAAGTTATAGAAGAGGAGAACGGTGCAGATATCGCATCCGGCAGGATCAGCTTTGCGGTTCAGACAGAGCAGCTCGGGACCGGCCATGCGGTTAAATGCGCAGGTGACTTCATCGATGAAAACGGAAGCGTTGTAGTTCTCTGCGGAGATACACCGCTTATCACCTCTGATAGTATAAAACTGCTTCATGATGAGCAGACAGGATCGGGAAATGGCGTTACGGTTCTTTCAGCAATCTATGACGATCCTACAGGCTACGGAAGGATCATCAGAGACGAGAATGGAACCTTCCTTGCAATCAGAGAGCATAAGGATTGTACGGATGCTGAGAGGGAGATCAAGGAGATCAACTCCGGAATGTACATCTTCAATGCAGCGGATCTGAAGAAGGCTCTCGGCGAGATTAAAAATGATAATGCGCAGGGCGAGTATTACCTCCCTGATGCGATTGAGATAATAAGAGGCTACGGCAAAACAGTCGGCGCTATTGCAGCGGCTGACAGCAGTGACATCTTCGGTGTAAATACAGTCGATCAGCTGGCTGAGGCTGAGGCAATCCTCAGCGGACGTACTGCAGAGTAAAACAACCGCCAACGAATGATAATAAATGGTTGTTGCAGAAGATGTTCCCGGTTATTGTCGGGAATACAATGATAATAATGATTAGTGATCAAATTGATATAGATTGGACAGTATATGAAAATAATAGCAGGGCTCGGTAATCCGACAAAACAGTACGAGGGGACCAGGCATAATGTCGGTTTCTCCGTGATTTACAGGCTTGCCGACAAATATAACATTAAGATGAATATTGCGAGACATAAGGCACTTATCGGTACAGGAGTTATAGCCGGAGAGAAGGTTATGCTTGTAATGCCTCAGACCTACATGAATCTGAGCGGTGAAGCGGTTGGCGAGATAATGAGATATTATAAGGCTGAGCCGTCGGATCTGATCATTACCTATGATGATATCGACCTTGATGTCGGAAAACTCAGGATCAGAGCCAAGGGCAGTGCCGGAGGACATAATGGTATGAAGAGCATCATCGCTCACGTTGGTTCTGAGGAGTTTGACAGAGTCAGAGTCGGAATCGGTCACAAGCCGCCTGAATTTGATCTTGCGGATTATGTTCTCAGCCGTTTCGGCAAGGACGAACTCCCTCTGATAAGAGATGCAGTCGATAAAGCCGCCGACGCAATGGAGGTAATAATTCGAAGCGGTGTTGAGGCTGCGATGAATAAATACAATTAGTGTGGTTTTTCTAAATAGATTAGTTATAATCAGTAACACATGAAAAGAAGCGCCTCCGAAGGCGTATTTTATCTACGCCTGATGAGGTACTTCTTTTCATGTTATATGTATAAATATAGCGGAGGATTCATATGGAAGCGCTGCGAAGTGCCCTCAGAAGATCGGACATCTTCGACAAAATAAATAAGAGCATCAAGAAAAACAAGCTCCCTCTTTATATCTGGGGGCTTACTCGTGCTGCCCAGCCGCTTATTGAGGACGAACTCCGCAGATTCAACGATACGGCATCAGCCGGTAAAGCAGAATCAGCCGGTGACAAAGCGTCCATACAGAGTGATGCAGCCGGTGACAAAGCATCCGGCCGTGTTTCTCTTATCGTAACCTACGATGATGCCAGAGCGGACAAGCTTTACAGTGACTACCGTTTTATGTCGAGGGATGTATTTATTTATCCGGCGAAGGATGCACTTTTTTACTATGCTGATGTTCACGGTAATGCAACTACCCAGAGGAGACTGGAGATTATCCGTCGTCTCAACGAGAAGAAGGATACTGTGATCATAACCACCGTTGACGGTCTTATGGATAAGATGCCGAGGATGGAGGAGATCACCGGAGGCGGAATGAGCTTCACCGTCGGCGAGGAGATTAATGTTGAAGCGGTAAGAACCAGCCTTGCAACTCTCGGATATGAGAACAGAGAAATAGTTGAGGGCGAGGGTCAGTTCTGCGTTCGTGGCGGTATCATAGACATATACCCGTTGACCGAGGACTGTCCATATCGTATCGAGCTTTTTGGCGATGAGATAGTTTCCATCAGAAGCTTTGACGCGGATTCTCAGCGTTCCATTGAGGAGATAAAAAGCTTCGGAATATATCCTGCGAGTGAATTTGTATTATCCCCTGCAAGGATAGCCAGAGGTCTGCGTGCGATTGAAGATGATTATGAAAAAGAAGCGGCAGCACTCAAGAAGAAGTTTCACACTGAGCAGTACGCCAGACTCACCAGAGCGGTAAATACCATCAAAGAGGAGCTCGGAGAGTTTAATTCAACCACAGGTCTTGACAGCCTGGTTAATTATTTCTATGACGAAACGGTGTCATTTCTTGATTATCTGCCGAAGAACACACCTGTATTTATAGATGAGCCGGACAAGGTGGCTGAGAGAGCCCGCGTTTATGCGGAAGAGTTCTCCATGTCCATGGACGCAAGACTTTCCGGTGGATACGTTCTCAGTAAGCAGGCGGACGTTCTCTACAGCGATAAGCTGATACTTGAGATGCTCAGCAAGCGTCGTACCGTAATGTTTTCGGAGATGTATGCGACCAGCCGATACATGTCTGCGGCAGAATCGCTTGAATTTGAAGGCAAAAATATAATTACCTACAGCAGCAGCTTCGAGAGCCTTACGAAGGACCTCTCAAAATGGAGAGATAAGGATTACAGCATCGTTATCGCATCTCCGTCCGCAACGAGGGCGAAGAGGCTTGCGGCAAACCTCAGGGATAATGAGATCCCTGCTTTCTTCTCCGATAACAGGGAGAGGGAGCTTAAGGCGCGTGAGGTTATGGTTACGACCGGAAACCTTGAGGAAGGCTATGAACTCTCCGGAGTTAAGCTTGCGGTCATCAGTGAGAGTGATATCTTCAGCAATAACAAGGTCAGAAAGAAGAAGCATCTCCCGAAGTACCAGGGTGACCAGATAAATACACTCGACGAGATCAGTGTCGGTGACTATGTTGTGCATGAGAGGCACGGCATCGGCATTTACAAGGGTATTGAAAAGGTCGAGACTGACGGAAGAATAAGAGATTATATTAATATAGATTACGCCGACGGCGGTAAGCTTTTCATACCTGTTGAGCAGCTTGGCGTTATAGGAAAATACGCCGGAAAGGATTCTGCAAAGCCG
Organism: uncultured Lachnospiraceae bacterium; assembly: GCA_946544235.1. Lineage (GTDB taxonomy): Bacteria > Bacillota > Clostridia > Lachnospirales > Lachnospiraceae > Eubacterium_Q. The sequence goes on from CAMNMC010000021.1 coordinate 4,866, forward strand.
AAGCTGAACAAGCTGGGCGGTGACAGATGGGAGAAAACGAGGAGCAGTGCAAGGGCTCACGTTGAGGCGGTGGCCGACGAGCTTGTTGAGCTTTATGCGGCAAGAATGTCGAAGAAGGGACATGTCTATCCGCCGGATACTGTATGGCAGACTGAGTTTGAGGAGCTTTTCCCTTACGAGGAGACACCTGACCAGCTGCATGCGATCGAGGATACCAAGAAGGACATGGAAAGCAGCAAGATCATGGACAGACTGATCTGCGGCGATGTTGGCTTCGGTAAGACTGAGGTTGCGATAAGAGCGGCATTTAAGGCTGTTCAGGATAACAGGCAGGTTGCATATCTTGTGCCTACGACCATCCTTGCTCAGCAGCATTTCGAGACCTTTACGGATCGTATGAAGAACTATCCTGTAAATATCAGGATGCTTTCACGTTTCTGCACTCCGAAGGAGGTTAAGGAAACTCTGGCAGGGCTTAAGAGCGGACAGGTGGACATCGTTATCGGTACGCACAGACTGCTCTCGAAGGATCTTGTATTTAACGACCTGGGCCTTCTTATCATAGACGAGGAGCAGCGTTTCGGCGTTAAGCATAAGGAGAAGATCAAGCAGCTGAAGACAAATGTTGATGTTCTGACGCTTACTGCGACTCCTATTCCGAGAACACTTCATATGAGCCTGATCGGGCTTCGTGATATGAGTATTCTCTCGGAGGCACCTGTCGACAGAAGAGCCATCCAGACCTATGTCATGGAATATGATAAGGAATTTGTCAAGGAGGCGGTGAACAGAGAGCTTGCCCGAAAGGGTCAGGTTTATTATGTTTATAACCGCGTTGATAATATAGATCTTATCACCTCGGAGCTCCGGAGTATGCTTCCGGATGCGAGGATCGAGTTCGCTCACGGCAAGATGCATGAGAGAGACCTCGAGACTATAATGCATGATTTCATAAATAAGGAGATTGATGTTCTGGTTTCCACGACCATTATAGAAACCGGTCTCGATATTCCGAATGTAAATACGATCATCATCCACGATGCCGATAATTTCGGTCTCTCGCAGCTGTATCAGCTGAGAGGAAGAGTCGGACGTTCCAGCAGAAATGCATATGCATTTCTCATGTACCGCAGGGACAAGATGATACGTGAGGTGGCCGAGAAGAGGCTGAAGGCAATTAGGGAGTTTACAGATCTCGGCTCAGGATATAAAATATCAGTTAAGGATCTGGAGATCAGAGGTGCCGGCAACCTGCTCGGCATGGATCAGTCCGGTCATATGGAGGCAGTCGGCTACGATCTCTATGTGAAGATGCTGAATGCCGCCATCAGAAGGAAGAAGGGCGAGGTTGATCCTGATGATTTCGATACCTCGATCGATCTTCCGATAGAAGCATATATTCCTGATACCTACGTAAAGGTTTCCTTCCTTAAGATGGAGCTTTACAAGAGGATTTCAAGGATTAAGGATACTGATGATGCTGATTCAATCCGTGAGGAGGCTATCGATCGTTTTGGAGATCCTCCTAAGCCTTTTGAGAGACTACTTAAGGTTGCGATTCTTAAGGCAGAAGCTCACAGACTGGGTATGGTGGCAGTTCAGTTCAGGGACGACGAAGTTCAGTATCTCCTGAAAAATGACGCAAAGGTTGATGTTGAAGCCATACCGAAGTTCCTCAGGAAGATGAAGAGGATGGGCAAGACCGCGCGTGTGATCAGCGGCAAGCTGTCCGGCTTCGGGATCAGAGAATCCAAGCTTATCCAGGATGAGCTTTTGGGAAATACAGCTGATATGGTTAAGCTGATCGGAGATGAACTGATAATCCATGACAATGATGAAGAGAATGATATTGAAAACTAATGACGATCATTTATGATGCTGTTATTGGTTGTTGGTTTATACGGTTTTACAGAGAATTAGATCGGGCGGATCATATATACTGAGATGCCTGCAATATATGAGGTTTACAGATGATCATAAGTCGCATCGATAAGTTGAATAAAGCTGAGAAAGTATGCAGGAGGAGACGGACAGCCGGGCGAATGCTCATAGTGTTTATGCTCCTTATGGTGAGTGTATTTTCCCTTAGCAGCTGCGGGAAGGATAAGGATGAAGAGGAGGGCGATATAGTATTTACCTTCGCAAAGAATCCGATATCCCTGGGTGAGGTATATATTTACGCTGAGACCGTCAGGGAGGACTACGAGTTAACATATGGTAAGGATGTCTGGAACATGACGATCACCATGCAGGACGGCACGAAGGAAAATATGGAGGCCGTCACAAGAAAGGACATCATTGACGCGATAGTACGAGTTAAGGTTCTGAATGCAATCTCTAAGAATTATGGAATCGAACTTACTGAAACAGAGATAGCTACTGAGAAAAATAAGGCGGATATCTTCTTCAACAGACTGACTGATGATCAGCTCGAGAAGATGCAGATCACCGAGAATCTTGTCGAAAATGTATATTGCGAGAACCTTCTTGCCACGAAGGTTTACGATAAGCTTGTGGAGGATGCAGGTATTGAAATATCTGATGAGGAGGCTCGTGAGACAACCTTTTATGATATGTTCTTTGCCTTCTATTCCGAGGATGACAAGGGAAATATAATCGAGGTGACGGATCTCAGGAAGCAGGAGCAGTATAACAAGGCTCTTCAGGCCTACAAGACACTTGTAAGTCCTGTAAGTGAAGAGGGCGGAAATATAGAGAGCCTTTCGGCCTACTATAATCTTGAGTATTCGAAATACTATACCATGACTCCGAAGGAGATAAAGGAAGAATTCGGCGAGGAGATCTACGATGATCTATACCAGCTTGATGATGGCTCCTACAGCCTCGTTATCGAGACAGAATATGGTTATCATATTTTCTACATGAAATATCTCACTGATCCTGATGCTACTGCTGCAAGGAAGAAAGAACTGACGCTCGCAGCGGAGGAGAAGTTCTTCGCAGCCAAGTTCCCGGCATGGCAGCGTACGATAGATGCGGATTATTCGTATGTTAAGTCGGTGAATATGGATGTGTATAACAATATTACGTTTAAATAAACAAGCCATGCGCTGTTCTTGATCCATTGCGTGTATCAAGAACCGTCGCCGGAGGCGCCGTATACTCAAAAAAAGACACAGAATGGTATGCAAGCATCCCACTGTGTCTTTTTTTGAGTGCATGGCTTGTTTTGTTGCTCTTTTGTTATCAGATTAATGTTATCATTTCGATGTAAGGATAAAATGGACAGGTATGTGGAAGAGCATACCACCGAAAAATAACATTTGAAACAGACTGAACTTATATATTTTTTGATGAAGATAATAAACCGGGAGGGGCAGCATGGCAAAGGATTTTGAGGAAATAGAAAAGTTGACAAAGCTGGGAGAGCAGTCACTCGAGCAGATCGAAAGACATGCACGTATTAACGCGGGCTTTCATGACTTTGAGCAGGGCAGCTTTGCTTCAAAGAGAATGATAAGGGACCTCTGCATCCAGTATCAGGTATTTTTCGAGAAGGATGAGAAATGTAAGAAGTTTCTGGATAAGATGAAGGCTTATGCAGAGCTGGATCCGTATACTCATGAGAATTATGAGAAGGAAGTTGATTTTGTATCAAAGCTTCCTAAAATGCTTGAGGATATGAATAAGCTCGTGGAGGAGCAGGAGAAGGCTTTCAGAAATGAAATGAAGAACTTCACTAAGGAGAAGTTTGATGCTCTTTCGCCTGAGGATCAGGAGAAGAAGAACAGGGAATATCTCTTGGCACAGGAGACTCTTGATAACAGACAGAGGGCGCTCGCTTCCTTTGAGGTGTATTTTGAAACAACTACCAAGGGTAATCTGGAGTTTATGGACAGCTTCGATAAGAATGCAAGGGAGCGTATCGCTAAAGCCAATGAAGGAAAGGGATATACAAGGCTTAAGCTCCAGAACGAGGATGGAGATACTTGCTATTATATCAGTGCTTCCGGTGCAGAGATCGATTACAGCATTCGATTGGATGACAGAAACGAGCGTGAACAGGAGTACGAATACCTTGCAAATCTTCCGATAACAGAGATTGACAGACGTAATGCGCCTATCTTTCCTCATGAGCCAAGGATGACGGATGTTGCCCAGGGAGTTTCAGGCGAATGTTATCTCTACTCGGCTCTTCAGGAAGTTGTAAGGTTATACCCTCAGAAGATAAAAGATATGATCAAGGATAACGGCGACGGAACTGCAACGGTACGTCTCTATGGCAAGGTCAGCAAGGAAGGCAAGATGCCGGAATACAGACCGGTCTATGTTCGTGTGGATAAAACTGTTCCTAAGATCGGAAGAGGTGGTAAATATGACCGTCTCGCTGAGGATTGTCTCTGGGTTCAGCTTATTGAGAAGGCCTACGCCATGACCGGACTTCATGATACAAAGGGGAAGGACCTTAATGTTCCGAAGGATGTTAACAGTTCTAAAAATAAAAACTGGGTGCCTTCAATCAAGAGTATCGAGGGTGGTGTTGAATATCTGTTCATGGAAAACCTGCTTGGACCTGAGGGCGAATATGAGGAAATAGAAAATCCGGGATATGCACAGATAGCAAATGAGGTTGAGGCAAAACGTCTGGCACTTGAAAAGCTTGACAGTATAAAGAATGTAGATATGAAGAGTGCAGATGCAATCGCCAGACATGCATTTTACAAGTTCTACAAGAGTTCAGGTGGTATTCTCACCGAAGAGCAGTTCATGAAGGAAGATGAACAGTATATGATCAGCCTCGTGCAGACAAAGTGCGACGTGTATGGAGCAAATGATTATTATGCAGAAGCATTTAAGGCGATAAAGAGCACTGCGCAGAAGCTTCTGGATGAGTACAAGGATAAGCCAATCACAAGCAAGATGGTGTCTGACAAGGTTGGCGCCATGCTCGATGAAAGTATAGAAGAAATAACCGGTAAGGAAACTTTTGTCGCTAAGAAGAAGGAGATGACCAAGGCGATAAAGGATATTTACAAGGAAGTTAAATCGGGGATTTATGACATGGGGCTTGCGGCTGATATTCCGAAGACACCGCTGAAGGACAGTTTCTATGATAAAATATGGGCCTGCACTGAAATGGGACTTCCTATTACGTGCGGAACACATCAGAGGAGAGATCAGGTTGTATATGCTGATGAGAAGCATGCATATTCGATCATCGGTGCATACAAGACTGATGAAGAGCCGCCTAGATATATGTTCAGAGTCAAGAACCCACATACGAAATCCGAAGGCAAAAACGGCATGGCATATACCGATGATGACGGAGTGATCAGAGGGGAATGGGTAAATGTAAAGGACGGTATATTTGATATGCAGCTCGAGGATTTTGTCCGTGACTTTCCTGATATTCATTTCAGTGGTATGGGTGCTCTTGAAAGTCAGCCTCATCAAAGAGTTGAAGGCTACGATATCATAAAGCCGGAGGACATTGCGAGAGAAAATGAAAAAAAGCTCACGACGGATAAGCTTACGGATTACATGAAGGTTTCAAATGATCTGTACGATATGATGATCTCGACCGATTTCGTATTTTCACATAATTCGAAAGCATATGATGATCTTGTTGAGGGTATCAAGATATTCCGCCATAATATGGCATGTGCCAACGGAAGAGAAATCAAGGATCTTAAGAAGCTGACCGAGCCGCTGGTTAAGCTTGTGGACGCATATGAGACTCATGTTAACGGAAAATTCTTCGGGGCCAGCAAGAGGGAGAAGAGAAGACTTAATATCTGCAGCGAGATCCGTAAGGTTGCCGATGCGATAGATAAGGGCAAAAATCCTGAAACAGAATATGAGAAGGAGTATGCCGCAAAGCTTGTAAATGCATACTATGATGCAAATAAGATAAAGGATAAGTCGAAGATTGCTGAAGTTTCTGAAAGAATGTTTAATAACAAGGCCTTCAGAACCATTGCGAACAGTACAAATATCGCACAGATGATGAATCCTGACAGTAAGGTCATGAAGAAGCATCTTAAGACTATCGAGAAGAATCTCGAAGGACGAGGAATCGATAAAGGCGTTGATCTTGCGACCATGAAGCCGCGCACCAAGGCCAAGAAGCCTGCGGGGAAGAGGAAGTAACAAACCATGCTGTGTTCTTGATGCACAAAACGCATCAAGAACCATCGCCAGAGGCGCCGTATACTCAAAAAGAATAAAACACAGATTGGTATGCAAGCATCCCACTGTGTTTTATTTTTTGAGAGCATGGCTTGTTCAGAAAACTTTAAGGATACTTAATCGCTTGTTAAAGGACTTTTTGGTGAGGATGATGTATTATCAGAGTATAGAAATACTTTGAAAGGACAGGTGACTCATATGATATTTGATATTAAAAAACGAAAAGCTGCTGTATGTGTTATGCTCGCTGCTGTTCTTTCTGTATGCAGCGGGTGCGGTGACAATGGAGGCAAGGATACTTCGGGAAAAAGTGATCGTGCGAATAGTGTTTCTTCTGAGATACAGAGCACTGTAGACGACACGGATAATACAAGTGATACCATGAGTGATGGTGAGGATGACAAAAACGATGGCGGTAATGACCTGAATGGTGGCAGTAATGACCAGAACAATAGCGGTAATGACCTGAATGGTGGCAGTAATGACCAAAGCAGTACATCGGATAGCGGAAATGATGATAAGACTGAAGCTTCGAATGATGGCAGCGGGCAGGGCGATTTGTCCGATGACGGCCTTAAGGAGATGACTCATTATACCGGAAAAGCTGAGAGTGAGAACGGAAAGCTTAAGGTGGAGTCGGATAGCCCGGTAAAGCTGAGGGTCAGTGATAAATATCCGATTGTGGATATTTCGACAACACCGATAGATGATGAACTTCTGAATAAGGTTAAGGATGTACTTATCGGTGATACAAAGCTGTATGACGGTATAAGGATGTATGATCCTGAATTTGATGATTACAGCGGCGACAAGGTTATACTTAGCGGTGAAGATCAGGATCTGATCAAGGGCAAGGTTCCGCGTAGTGAGATAACTGCATATCCGGTTGACACGAAGCTGTTTACGGTTTCTGATAAGGCTGAGCAGTACAAGGAAATTCCGGATTATACAGGATACTATATGCAGCTTATGCCGGAGGGCGAGCTGTTCTATGGCGTAAGTGACGGAAAGGATGGTATATATACCAGCTTTTCTGCAGTGAATTCCAAGGTGTATGGTGATTCGCTTAAATATTTCAGAAGCAGTGAATATGGTATAACGGACGGACTTGTTCTTCCGGGAATAAATGTTAGCCTCTGCTGGCCGGTTGCTTCGGGAATAGACAGCATAGCCAATCCTGAAAATCCTGAAAGGGCTCTGTATCCGCCGATGGTCGAAGGAGAACTTCAGGGCGACGATGGACTCAGGGACTGGGTTGATGATCCGAAATTCACCAATTATGAATTCCGTGAAAGCGCTAAGGAAACGAATTCTGTTACAAAGGAAGAGGCGTTGAAGCAGTCTGAAGAGCTTCTGAAAAAGCTTGGAATTGATGATATTTATATGGCTGTAAGCGCAGAGGAGATGTATATTTCCGACCATTCAACAATAACCAGAAAGATGAACGCAGATGGAACCTACTCTGCTGAACTGACTGTCGGAAAGGTTTGGGATATTGTTTATCTGCCGGCAGTGAACGGAAATATTGCGCAGGATTACGGCGAGATGATCCAATATGGCTCTGACGGAAGAAAATCGAGTGTCTGGTTCAATTCCAATATAGAAGTGATGATCAATGATAACGGTATAGTCGGTTTCAGTTATGCATGTCCGATAAAATATGACAGAGTCGGAGAGGAAAATGCGGACCTGATGCCGTTTGAGGAGATACTGAAGGTTTATGAGAAAAATATTCTGGACGTGCTCAACGCAACCGATCCGTTCTATGGAATAATGGATAATGATGATACGGAGGACAAGGTCGGCTTTACTATAAAGATAGACGATATCACTCTCAGATATGCCAGAATGTCAGATCACGAAAGTAATGACAGGGGCTATCTTGTTCCGGTTTGGGATTTCAGCGGAACAGCGTATGATGATATAAATAAAAAAGTCGTTCAGACAGGAAGCTTTATCCAGATAAATGCTATCGATGGCAGTGTATATAATTCGATTGAAGGAAGATGAGGCGCCGTATATTCCTCAAAAATATAAGTCACAGACTGGTATGCAAGCATCCCGTCTGTGACTTATGTTTTTTTGTCATGCATGGCTTGTTCTATATGCTTAGTACATGCGAAGCAATCTGGAAGTAGATGAGAAGTGAGATCGCATCTACGATGGTTGTGATGAATGGACTCGCCATAACCGCCGGGTCGAAGCCGATACGCTTTGCGAGGATCGGAAGGGTGCAGCCGACGAATTTGGCAACTATAACTGTCAGAAGAAGCGTGATGCAGACAACAAGAGCGATCGTAACCGTAACCTTGTCGAAAACAAGAAGCTTTATAAAGTTGGCAGTTGCAAGGGTCACACCGCACATGGCGGCAACCAGTAATTCTTTTCCCTGAATACGGAAAATATCTCCGAATTCAATCTCATCAAGCGAAAGTCCACGGATGATGGAAACCGATGCCTGGCTTCCGGCATTTCCGCCGGTGTCCATAAGCATAGGGATATAAGCTGTAAGAATAACATATGCACCGAGTGCAGCCTCGTAGCGGGCAATGATCGCACCGGTAAAGGTAGCGGATATCATGAGAAGAAGCAGCCATGGTATCCTCTTTTTGTAGGTCTCGAAAGGCGTCGTCTTGATGTACGGCTTATCGGTAGGTGTGATAGCGGCCATCATTTCGATATCCTCTGTAGCCTCTTCCTGGATGACATCGATAACATCATCGATGGTGATGATACCAACCAGACGTTTCTCGTTATCAACAACGGGGATGGCGAGGAAGTTATATTTATCGAAGGCCTTGGCAACGGACTCCTGGTCTTCGGTCGTATTTACGTAAATAATATTCGTGATCATGACATCCTTGATCTTGTCTTCGTAATTTGAAAGAAGAAGATCCTTAACAGTCACGATACCGAGAAGCTCTTTCTTGGAGTTTGTAACATAACAGGTGTAGATGGTCTCCTTGTCAACTCCGACATTTCTGATACGTGTAAATGCCTGCTGAACGGTCATGTCCTCCTCAAGACGGACATACTCGGTCGTCATGATGCTTCCGGCACTGTCTTCTGGGTATTTCAGAAGTTCGTTGATTTCTTTACGAGTAACCGGGTCTGTATTTTTCAGTATTCTCTTAACAACGCTGGCAGGCATCTCCTCGATCATGTCGACTGTATCATCCATGAACAGGTTGTCGATGATGTACTGAAGCTCCTTATCGGAGAAGGCCTTGATCAGTTCCTCCTGAATATCTGAGTCAAAATATGAAAATGCATCTGCAGCCAGCTCTTTCGGAAGAATCCTGAAGGCTATGGAAAGCTTCTCTATTTCAAGCTCTGAGAGAGCAGCGGCGATATCAGCTTCGTTCTGCTCGCTGAGTATCGTTCGAAGGTCGTGCAGCTTCTTCTCGTCGATCAGTTCTTCTATTTTCTCTTTGATGAGTTCTTCCTTCATATCACTCACCGCCCTTCTGATAGTATTCATGACTCTGCGAGTCACGCGCATTCATGCCTCGAAAACATCGCGAAAAAAGAAAACTCCGTACCTACGGGAATAGATACGGAGTTAAAAAGCCATAATAATAAATTAGTGCGTTCCTGTGGAACCGAAGCCGCCGGCACCTCTTACAGTCTCGTCAAGCTCTGAGACCTCATTAAATACGCCGACAATATAAGGCGTGATGACCAGCTGGGCAATCCTTTCGCCCGGTTCTATGGAAGCAGCTTTATTGGAGTGGTTATGGAGTGCAACCATAACTTCGCCGCGATAATCCGAATCTATAACACCAACTTTATTTGCGGGGGCAAGCCCCTTCTTACTGGCAAGCCCACTCCTTGCATATATAAGACCGGCATAGCCTGCAGGAAGCTCCATGGCAAGGCCTGTCGGAACAAGGATAGTTTCTCCGCTCTCTATTGTAAGACTGCTGTCGATACACGCATAAAGATCAGCACCGGCAGCATTCTCCGACCCATAAGTCGGGATGGCGGCGTTAGGTTTTAACCGTTTTATATTAACTGATGCACTGTTTACCATTGTATTTACCTCGCATTTTCTTACCATCAAACAGTATACCATATTTGTGCGGATAATCATAGAGAAAAATGTATTATGCGCGTGGCTTGTATTTATTGTTTAATCATTGATAGCAGTAATTATTTCTTCGGCTTTCTCAGTACTAATATCAAACATATCCATGAGGGAATTCAGGATCTCATTATAAGTAGAGCCGTTCTTTAGCATCTTGGAAGCGTACTTAATGTATGCCTGATTGAGACCTAAATCGAGCCCTTCTTCACGCCCTTCTGCCTTCCACTGTCTGCACAATGAATCCTTTTCATTTTCCCACTCCTGCTCGTAGGTCATGATCTCATCCCTCCACTTCTTGTTCTTTCTTATCTTGTCGACTTCCATTTCAAGTTCAGCGGTGAACTCATCCTGGACCTCACCGGTTTCGACGTAGTCGAGAAACATCTTTAATGCCAATGGGATATCATTCTCTTTACTCGTGGTATTCAGGATTATCTTCTGAGTTTCGTCACCGAATGCAAGCTCCGGATACTGAATACATCTGTTTTCAAAAATATAAAGATGTTTACCTTTCTCAAAAAGATCGAATCGACAGATAAAAATGATTATATTCTTCTTTAGATTCGAATATGACTCGCCCTTATCAAGCAGATCTTTGTCAATCATTGCCTGATAGTATCTTCCTCTTTTCGGAAGGTCATCGAATCTGTAGTTCTGCATTTCGATGTTGTAGACTTCATCCTCACCATCGCAATATACGTCGAGCCGTATGCCCTTAGAATATGCAGAATAATCATAGGTTTTCTCAATCTCCGGGATATCAACCCGTAGTATTTTTTTATCGAGAATCCGCTCGAGAGTTTTGCGGCACAGTTCAGTATGTCTCATGACTATGCCAAATACAGTTTTGTGACTGAATTCAAGTCTTTTGATGCTCATGATCAGTATCACTCCTTTGTAAATAAAACACTATTAGTTTTGCACGGGAGCGTGTCATCTGATCTGAGAAATGTTCCTTTTTATTATATTTCCGGAGGGGAGGATATTCAAGGCTTTTTTGCTTTGATGTGTTCTTGATCTACTTCGTGTATCAAGAACCGTCGCCATAGGCGCCATGCGAAAGAACAAAATAACAAGCTATGTCTGAGATTTTGTACAGAAGGGCCCTGGAGGAGAAGCTTAAGGACCTTTCGGGAGAATTAAAAACAGGCCGTGAAACATTTACATGGAATTCGGAGCTTTATAAGAAGCTGGACAAATCGATATCAGCGGTTCTCAAGGTACTGGAGGAGCATTCCGGAGAGGAAACACTTTTCGAGGATGTGAGAAAGGATCTTGAGGAGAAAATACATCAGATGAAGGAAGCAGCCGGACCATACAGGGATGAAAAACTTAAGCAGGGAGCACTCAGCGGAGGCGGTCTTATGACCGGCAGGACAGCCGGAGCGATAGAGGTTACAAGAAAACGTTTTCAGGCGGCTGTGGATATCCTTAAGGTTGATGAGACACTGAACAGGACCGTAAAACGCGAGTTCCTTGGCTTCAGGGTTGGTAAACCGGGATTTAAGGGTGTAGGTATATGTAACAGTGATTATGGTGCGAAGGATAGTTCATCCACGGCAAATACAATTTCTGTCGGGCAGGATTCAAAGCTTCGTGTCGGAAAAATCGGTATCAAATTCCATTCCAAGCATAAAAGCCTCCAGCTCTCAAGTGGGGTTGCATTTGGATAGGTCAAATCAAGTACTATTTTAGGAGCCAGTCTAAACGGCAGCGGTATAAGATATCAAGAAGGATATTCAGCCGGGTGGGCTCATACCGGAAAAAACGAAAGCTGAAAGATCAATGTCCCGGAAACTGAAAACAGAGAGAGCATTGTCGGATGATGATCCGTTCAAGGATGATAAAGGGATAGAGGCACTCAGACCGGTAAATATTCAGAACAGGATCGGCAGGCAGACTGTCGTGAACAGTAATATACATACTGATAATAGTATAAAGGAGCCGAAAGAAGGTTCGGTAAATGATAAACAGGAGGACGAAGGATGTATAAGAATATGCTTCCGATAGGATCGGTTGTAAGAACAATAGGCGCAGAGCGCAAACTCATGGTGGTTGGAAGAATAGTGACTACCGAAGAAAAGGATAAGATATTTGATTACGTGGCTGTGCCGTATCCTGAAGGTGTAGGAGCTTCTGATCAGATGTTTTTCTTCGACAGGGATCAGTTTGAGGAACTGCTCTTCGTAGGTTTTCAGGATCCTGAGGCTCTCGAGTTCCAGAGAGAAGTTCTTGACAAGCTGAAGGAACTTACGATTATTGATGATGAGATAGTTGAAAAATAAGTATATAAATCAAATAATACCGATATATTTTCAGTCCCTTTGCAGAATATAATAGCAAAGGGACTGTTTATTATGGTTTTTATTGCATAATGAAATGGATAATGTTAAGCTAACAATGCAAAAAGTTTACTTAAATATTGGGGATTGATAATGAAAAAAACTAAGGATAATACTATTCAAGAAAAATATGGCTACCAGGATTGGTGCTAGGGTTTGTTTTAATTATCTATGGTATATACGTTATAGTTTCTAACAGCCGATATATGTTTGGCGGCAAAGCAGCTGATCTTAATGAAATGATAAAAAATAATCCGGATCAGCAGCTCTGAAATTGAGGACAAGGATATTGTGAGCCTCAGGATTAATCTTTCATTTGGCAGTTTACCGTGTCCTATATGAGAAGGCTGATTCGAGAGCAGAACTTGATAAGCTATTTGAGAGAAATATAAAAAATGAATTCTAATTATAGGAGAAATAAGAAAAATGATTAGAGAAGTCACAAGGGACGATATTCCCGTATGTGTAGATATTATAAGAAAGAGCTTCAAAACTGTAGCTGAAGAATTTGGATTTACGATAGATAACGCTCCAAGATTCACGGCATTTGCAACTACAGAAGAACGTTTGTATTGGCAAATGGATAATGAGCCACGTCTGATGTTTGTATATGAACAAAATGGTGTTATATGTGGATACTACTCTTTGCTGATGCAGGATAATAATGAATGTGAACTCAATAATCTTGCAGTCCTTCCTGAATATAGACACTGTGGAATTGGTAAGACATTATTGGAACATGCATATGAAACAGCAAGAAATCAAGGATGCAAGCGCGTAAACATAGGAATTGTTGAAGAGAATATACAGCTTAGAAAATGGTATGAACAAAG
>CAMNMC010000022.1 GCA_946544235.1 uncultured Lachnospiraceae bacterium
AACAAAACAAAAAGACCACTCCCGGGTAATTCACCCTGAAGTGATCTTATTGCTTATTATCTTAATGTCATTCTACAGCAGTTTCATCAGCTTGCAGTTTTCTATTCCTGCCTTCCAGAAATCAGCAATCGGATAGTTTCTGATACGACTGACGATGCTGGAATTCATAGCACCATGACCGACGATCAGAACGCTTTTACCGGCTTCATGTTCCGGTATGGCTCTCTCCCTGAGGAACTCTCCGGTTCTTCTGAAAAGCTCTTCGAAGGTTTCAGCACCTCCGACCGATCTTCTGTATTCCTCCGGATCCTGAAATATAACGTTGATCGGACAATTCGGAATTGAGAAACTGTCCTTCACACCTTCATACTCACCGAAGCACATCTCCAGAAGCCTGTCATCATAGTATATCGGAACGTCTCTTCCTCTGAGAAGTATTTCCGCAGTCTCCTTCGCTCTGATAAGCGGTGAACAGAAGCAGATATCAAAATTAATATCCTTATACTCCTCTCTTGCCTTCTCAGCCATCTCCCTTCCGCTGTCATTCAAGGGAATATCTGTCCTTCCCTGAAGTCTGTGTTCCTTATTCCAGTCAGTTAATCCATGTCTTATTATATAAAGCATTATCTATAATTCCTCAAAAAGCCAATTAATAAATGAATAAATACATAAATGAATTCAACCTAATGTATTCTACCTATAATTCAGTTCTGTTATCATTCCGCACTTGGTACAATATCTCTCATCATGAGTTGTTGCATCGATATGAGTTATGTTGTAATGATCCACCTCATAAACATAATCTCCATATGCATCTAAACCTTCACAGTATTCACAAGGTCCTCCCTCTCCTAAATATCTGTTGCAATCACAGCAAAAGGTATGATGCTCACTTTTATATTCAGGAACTCTCACATCAAATGCATCATTATCGCTCACTGTCCTGATCTTCCATTCATGATAATGATTAAGCGGTACAGCCTTTCCCTTTGTAACCTTGTAGCTGATTCCGTCATATTTTACTGTGCCATTCTTTGTAAAATCAACCTTACCATTCCTGCAATACCAAAGTCCGTTTTTGTTTGCGCCTATTCCGGTAAACCCAAAATCAACCTTGCCATTTTTGCAATACCACCAGCCGTTTTTGTTTTTTGCAACTCCGGTATATGTGAAATCAACATTTCCGCTCTTTATATACCACCAGCCGTTACTGTTACTTTCCACAGATTCAGTAAACTGAACCTTTCCGCCTTTGACATACCACCAGCCGGTCTGGCCCTGAACAACCCCTTTGATCACTCCGTTTTTGCCGAAATCAACCTTGCCGTTTTTACAGTACCACCAGCCGTTCGCATTCTCTCCAAAGCCTGTATAGTTAAAATCAGCCTTGCCGTTTTCGCAGTACCACCAGCCGTTTGCATTTTTCAAAACTCCGGTAAAATGAAAGTCAACCTTACCGTCTATTATAGCCCACCAGCCGTTTGCGTTTTTCTCTACAGTATTAACACACTGAACCTTTCCGCCTTTAACATACCACCAGCCATACTCGCAGTTTTTGTTTGCTGCTCTTTTGACTCCACCTTTTATGATACCGTTCTTGCCGAAATTAACCTTACCTTTTTCAACATACCATGCACCATTCTCATTTTCCGCAAATCCGTTATACTTTTCATTAATACAGCCACGCGTAGTGAAATACCATTCGTTTCCGATTTTTACCGGTCCGGTTACATCAACAAGAACTCCGTTTTTTATATTATATCTGCTGTTTTCGTCATGCAGAAATGTCAAGACCACAGTTGGATTTAATACGGTTGACTGCCACCCTGCAGTAACTATTCCGGACTTATTCCAGGCAATCTTACCTTTCTCAAAATAATATCCTATAATATCATAGGTTTTCTTCTGAGATCCATCCTTTCCGTATACATATTGTGCACCCATCAGTCCGTTAAAGTCGTACTGTATTTCTCCATTACTCATAAAGCAGAACTCTTTTGTTTTCTTTCCGGTCTTCTGGTCAGTATAAGTAACGTAGTAAATACCGGCATAGAAATAATCTGACGCAGCATATGCTTTACCTGCACCAACCTGATCCTTACCCTTTGTTGCTGAGATTGTTATAATAAACGCAGCCATCAGCCCAAAAGCAAATACAAGCTTCAAAATTCTGTTTCTTCTGATATGCCTTCTCTCTTCCACTTTTACCTCCTGTAAGCAGCTGTCCGGTAACGACAGTAACATGATCTATGACTATGACTTTATATTATATCAGTCTCCATACAAAGCATTATGCGTACTGGCAGCTGTTTCATCATATGATTCGTAATCTTTATTACGCTCTATGATAAAATCATAATATTCAAAGTTATCATAATTAACTATCGATACATGAACATTGTAGCACTGATCGAAATATCCCACTTTCTTATTGAAATGATATGAACCATCAGCAGCCGTTTCATATCCTCCGTAATTATCATATGCATATGCCTCTCTGTTTTTCACCAGGAAAAGCTGTTCCGAACAGATCGCACCGGCATCGGTATCCTTATAATAATATACATTATGAAGGTCCGTATCCATAAATATAGCCTGTAATCCATATTCAAGAGCAGATATCAGTCCACTTTTGGCAAAATCTCCGACTTTATCTTTCAGATACGATTCTACGCCCGCATGCTCAAGAATTGCAAAAAGAATATTCTGAGCAGAGGAAAGATCAGTTTTAGCTGTGTCATATGCTTCATCAGTGAAGCCCTGTATCAGACCTCCCAGTGCTGCATGAGCCCCCCTGCCGAGATTATTCCAGAAACCGCTGTTGAGACTGTCCTCGCAATAAAGATCGATTATCGTAATATCTCCGTCTTTGATTTCTTTATATTTGTATCCCTGCAACTCGCCCCACTTTATCAGGCTGTCACGGTCAAGCAGAATTGAAGCGTTATCATTGTAGTCCTCAAGATTTATCTCCGGAATTTCAAAATAAGTACTTGCCTCATCGGATGAATATTCCTTGTTTCCTGATTTCATTATCGCCTTTACATAGATATTTCCATTTAATATGTTATTTTCTCTGAATGCTTTAAGAGAAGCACTCGGTGCATCCAGTCTTGCAGTCTTGTATGTTCCATCCTTACTCGGATATCTTATCTCATATTCCGTTGCACCAGGTACTTCATCCCAATAAACAGTATAATACTTACCATCGAGCTGATGATAAAAACCCGACGGCTTTTCGAGATTCACATCTGCCTCAGTCGTCTTCTCAGTCGTCGCTTCGGTTGTCTCCTTGGTTGTCTTCTCGGTCGTAGCTTCGGTCGTCTCCCTCGTTGTCTTCTCAGTCGTAGCTTCGGTTATCTCCCCGGTTGTCTTCTCAGTCGTAACCTCAGACACCGATGCAGTAGTTCTTTCTGCCGCCTCCGACGTTCCGCCTTTGCTGTCATCCTTGCTTCCGGATTCCGAACCACAGGCCGTTAACGCCAGGAGAAGGACTCCTGTTAAAATTAAACCTCTTACCCTAGATTTCTTCTTCATTAACTTTCCCTCCTAAGTTTTGAAGTTATACATTTTTACAGTATACGCATTTTTAAGTTATACTATTTAACAGTATACGCACGTATACAGAAATTCACTTCTTCAGTATATTCAAGTTCATTCTCTTTGAAATCACGCTCAGCTAAAGTAAACTCGCCATCTTTCATGTAAAAAGCTGTGCCCTTGTCAATCTTTGCATTAACATCCTCTTCTGAAAGATCGATATCCGTAGCGGCAAGGCCCGCCTTGATCAGATAACCCCCGCATTATTCCTTTCTTGTTTATAACAATACAGAGCCTGCGATAAAACAGGCTCTGTATTAAAACTACCTTTTTCTGTATTAACTATAATTTGATCAATTACTTTGCAACGATATTGATGATCTTGCCCGGTACGTAGATCTCCTTTACGATCGTCTTGCCTGCGATACGATCTCCGAGCGCCTCTTTACCGAGTGCTATTATCGTATCCTTATCAGCGTCTGCAGGAACATCAACAGTTACTCTTGTCTTGCCGCAAACCTGAACAGGAAGTGTAATTGTATCAGCCTTAAGGTGAGCCTCATCAAACTCCGGCCATGCTTCATGGAATACAGAATCTGTTCCGCCAAGGTTCTCCCAGAGTTCCTCACCGATATGCGGAGCAAAAGGAGCAAGAAGCTTAACCATAGTCTTAAGTGTTTCCTTATCAACTCCGGTACTCTTGGTAAGTTCAACAAACTTGTTGTTATACTCCATAAATGCTGAAATAACTGTATTTAAGCTGAAGCTCTCAAGTCTCTGTGAAATATCCTTGATGAGACCGTGTCTCAGTCTGAGCAGCTCAGGTGTCTCAGGAACATCCTTCTCAGCATTATCAAGAACCATTGAATAGAATCTCTTGATGAATCTTGAAATACCATCAATACCTGCATCATCCCAGATTGAATCAAGTTCAGGTGGTCCTACGAAAAGCTCATAGAGACGAAGTGTATCACAACCATAGTCGTTAACGATATCGTCAGGTGAAACGATATTTCCGAGTGACTTACTCATCTTGGTAGGCTTGCCTGTCTCTCTGTCACGGCCACAGATCATACCCTGATTGAAGAGCTTTGTGAATGGCTCATCGAAGCCAACAACTCCGATATCATAAAGGAACTTTGTATAGAATCTCGAATACAGAAGATGAAGAACGGCATGCTCTACTCCACCGATATACATATCTACAGGGAGATACTTGTCAGCCTTCTCCTTGGATACAAGCTCCTCGTTATTATTAACATCAACATATCTGAGGAAATACCATGATGATCCTGCCCACTGAGGCATCGTATTGGTCTCTCTCTTAGCAGGCTTACCGCAGCAAGGACAGGTTGTATTTACCCAGCTGTCGATGGCTGCAAGCGGTGATTCACCGGTTCCAGTAGGCTCGTACTTCTCAACCTCAGGAAGTGTAAGCGGTAACTGATCTTCAGGAACAGGAACGGCACCGCAATCAGGACAATGGATGATAGGAATCGGTTCACCCCAATATCTCTGACGTGAAAATACCCAGTCACGAAGCTTGTAATTGGTTGTAGCCTTACCGAGTCCTCTCTCCTCTATCATATGAGGAGCTTCCTTCTTCAGAACAGCTGACTCCATTCCGTTCCATTCGCCGGAATTGATCATAACGCCTGCTGCCTCGGTATAAGCCTCTGTCATATTTTCAATCTCCTTACCATCCTTAGCGATAACCTGGATGATAGGAATATCAAATTTCTTTGCAAACTCAAAGTCTCTGTCATCATGAGCAGGAACACACATGATAGCGCCTGTACCGTAATCAGCAAGTACATAGTCAGAGAGCCAGATTGGAATCTTCGCACCGTTCAGAGGATTTATTGCATAGCTTCCTGTGAATACACCGGTCTTCTCATGATCAGCCATACGATCAACAGATGAACGAAGTGAAGTCTGGTAGATGTAATCATCAACAGCAGCCTTGGTCTCAGGTGTTGCAAGGCTAGCAGCGATCTTGTGCTCAGGAGCAAGAACCATAAAGGTTGCACCGTATAAGGTATCTGGTCTTGTTGTGTAAACCGTGATCTCATCATCACGACCGTCTATCTTGAACTGAACCTCTGCACCGGTAGACTTACCGATCCACTCAGTCTGCATCTTCTTAACCTTCTCAGGCCAGTCAAGCTTGTCGAGGTCAGCGAGAAGTCTCTCAGCATAAGCTGTGATCTTCAGCATCCACTGGCGGAGGTTCTTCTTGGTAACATCAGCGCCGCAACGCTCGCACTTACCTTCCTTAACCTCTTCGTTTGCAAGACCTGTCTTACATGAAGGACACCAGTTGATAGGCATCTCCTTCTCATATGCAAGGCCATTTTTAAACATCTGAACAAATATCCACTGAGTCCACTTGAAGTAGTTTGGATCAGTTGTATTTACTTCCATATCCCAGTCATAAATAGCTGCGATCTGCTTGATCTGCTTCTTGATGCTTGCTATATTTGCCGCTGTCGAGATAGATGGATGAATACCGTTCTTTATAGCATAATTCTCTGCAGGAAGTCCAAATGCATCCCAGCCCATAGGATGGATGACATATTTGCCATGCATGAGCTGATATCTGCTCCATACATCCGATATAACATATCCTCTCCAATGTCCTACATGAAGGCCGTTTCCTGATGGATAAGGGAACATATCCAGGCAGTAATATTTTGGTTTGATACCGTCATTAACATTTACCGGCTTCTCTTCCCACTTCTTGGTCCATTTGGCCTCGATCAATTTGTGATTATACTGGGTTGCCATTTTTTATTCCTCCGTATTTATTTTAATACTTAATCATCATTTCAGATTTAAACATTCTACAATATATCATAGATTTTTTCAATATATCTATAGCAGGCATTTTTTACATTATTCAACGTTTCATGCCATAAATAATATGTCCTGCCACAGGGCAGGAACATATTATCATCTTTTATAACTGTATGTAATTATGATTTTATATCTCACCTGTAATAAGCCATGGTGAAGGCTGTGATACAAATACACTGTTTTTATCAGTCTTGCTGATGGTTACCTGAGTAACCTCCATATTCTTTATATTCTGTCTCTCGAAGATATCCTTGATGGTGCTGAGGATATCAAGCTCAAGAGTGTAGATAACAAACTGCATCTTAGGATTCTTGGTGAGCAGTCTCTGAATATCCTTCTCAAGATACTTGGTCGCAACGATGAAGGACAGTCTCGGCATCGGAATACTTGCAAGTGACTCCTCTGAAAGATCCGGAATGATCTGAACATTGTGGAGACCAAACTTGGAAACATTCTCTTCCATGGTCCTCTTGTCCTGCTCATCCGGTTCAACAGCGATTATGGTACCTTCACTTGCTATGATAGCCGACTCAATAACAATACTCTCACCGCTTACTATGGCGATCGTATCATGTGAATCAACGCCGAGCATACTCATGATGATGGCTCTTATCTCATTGCCGACATATTTAACTGTACCCTTACTGAAGAACTCGTTCTTCATACCGATACGATAAGACTCACGTGTGTTTTCATTCAGGATAAATATAACCGATGGCACCGTCAGCTTCTTATTTGCGAAGTCGATAACCTTTGCATGCTTGATGTTGTCATTAGGGATAAGTCCCTCTGCGAACCATACATCATAGTCACCGATACCCTTTTCCCATAATTCATAGAAAAGTCCCTCATGTGTTGAATCTGCAAAGATCATTACCCTCTTATGAGTTTCGATTGTAGGAATGATATTTTTTTCCTTACCGCAGATATTCATGAGCTTGATCTTCTCCGGACTCGTCTCCATCTTATCTGCAAAATATGCTGTCCATGCAAGCATTTCCTTGTTGTTGTACGCTGTTCTCTGTGTCATACCGCACCCCTCCCTTTTCTGTCAATCATATTTCAGTCTACGGACAAATTGTCCGATCAGTCTTCTTTCTTATCTTCACCGCTCTTTTTCTTGTGTGAATAATAATGTCTTCTGTCGTTCTGTCTCTCAGCCTTCTTGATGTTAGGATCAACAGTCTTCTCGCGAGGCTGTCTTATGTTCTGAACCTTCTTATTGGTCTGATCGAGCAGAGATTTATTATTATCATTTAAGATCTTATTATCAGCCTTTTTATCGGTCTCAGTCTGAGTCTTATTAACGTTCTGTGTCTTGTTGGTATTCTGATTATTTCTGTTTCCGCCGGTGCTTCCGTTAGCTGTTCCGCCATTTGCGCCGTTTCCACCGTTTTTGTTCTTGTTATAATAATTATTTCTCTTCAGATAATCATTATACTTATTTGCCATCTCGGCCTTAACAGCATGTCTCTCTTCAGCAGCAGCAACCTTCTCAGAATTAATCTCGTTCTCAATATTCATGCCGACCTTTTCTCTGATATTTTCTCTGGTCTCATAAATATTCTTGGCATTCTTACGATGCTTCTTATTCTGCTTTCTGCTTCGTCTGTCATTACCTGCAACGATATGTCTCTTGGTTCTGATTGGATCACCATTCTCGTCAAAGCCATGCAGCGTCAGGTAATAATCCGTAGCGCTCGTGAGCCCCTGCTTATGCAGTTTATTTGTAACAATGACATTAACCAGTGCATAAAGACATGCAAATACAGGAACACCCAGGAGCATGCCCATGAAGCCGAAAAGGTTTCCTCCGACAAGGATAGCCGTGATAACCCAGAGTCCTGAGAGACCGGTTGAATCTCCGAGGATAAGCGGTCCGAGGATATTTCCGTCGATCTGCTGAAGTATGATGATAAATATAACAAATATCAGACACTTAAGCGGATCAGCAACAAGTATAAGGAGCGAACAAGGAATTGCTCCGATGAAAGGTCCGAAGAATGGAATGATATTTGTCAGACCTACAGTAACGCTTACAAGTATCGCATAAGGCATTCCTACGCTCAGACAGAAGATTGCACATATGATACCGATGATCATGGAATCAAGGATCTTACCATCGATGAAACCGCCAAATACGTTGTTCATGAATGAAAGTGAATCAAGAATGATAGTTCCGTTCTTCTTCTTAAATGTACCGTAGATGATCTTCTTGCCGTTTGCAGAAAGTCTCTCCTTGCTGTACAGAATGTATGCAGCAATGATGATACCTACAAAGAAATTAAATACAAACTTGATACCGCCGATGATACTGTTCGAAATCTTGATAACAATGGTATCGATATTTGGAAGAAGCTTGTCTGTGATTATCTTGATCAGGTTATCCTGGATCTTGTCGAGATTATTGCTGACAGTATCATAGATCTTAGGATACTTCTTAAGGAATGACAGATTCTTCAGCCAGTTCTTAGCATTACTGATATAATTCGGGATCTCATTTGAGAGCATCGTAATACTCTTCTGAAGCTCCGGTATCAGGACTATGAGAAGTCCGAAGATGATGGCCAGCAGGAAAACAATCGAGAAAAATACCGCCATGGTATTTGCTATCTTAACTGCAGTCATCTTCTTGTTTTCGCCCAGAATCTTTATGAAGAGCTTTGAAAAGATACCCTTTAGGAAATTCATTACCGGCATGAGCAGAAATGCTATAATACACCCCATAAGTATAGGTGTAAATGCACTTATGATAATCCCTAAGAATTTAAGAACTGCCGGAAGCTTTCCGAGCAGCATATAAAAAGCAACTACTATACAGAGCGAAAGCGTCAGTACAGAGAATTTCTTCCAATCGTCTTTTTCCCACTTCTTTCCCACTTTACTTCACCTCAAAAATTATTTATGTATTCGGATCAATCTGTTTCCCCTGTTAATCCTCGTTTTTATATAACCGGAACGCTGTTTCCTATTATACAAAAGGGCTATGTATCATGTCACAAAACACATACATAGCCATCTTACCACATTTTTATTCATTTTTAAATGACAAATCTGTTTTTTTGTAAAAAATGCGGATAACAGGAGTTGAACCTGCACGGGTGTTCCCACCAGAACCTAAATCTGGCGCGTCTGCCAATTCCGCCATATCCGCATGATGCATATTTTTGTGGAATATGCTTACAGGCATATATATTACCATAACAGTTTATATAAAACAAGAAAGATTTATAATAGGACGCCCCGGAAAACCGGAACGCCCTATGATAATAGTAACCCCTGTTGAGTGGTTGTTTCAGTAACAATATTATCATAGTATCCCTCGGTGATCACATCATCATCGAAAACCTGCCAGCATTCAGCCGGTAATCTTGTAACCGTTGACCATATCTCAAGTAACATGAGGTGTAGTGGGGATGCTTGCATACCCACCTGTGCCTCGTGTTATGGGAGTATACGGCGCCTATGGCGCTGGTTCTTGAGACGCACATCAGATCAAGAACAAAGCATGGCGAAAAAAAACCGCTGAACAAAAGTTCAACGGTTTAAATATCATGAGCCACGCGGGACTCGAACCCGCGACAACTTGATTAAAAGTCAAGTGCTCTACCACCTGAGCTAGTAGCCCATATAAAATATGCCGGTGAATAAATATTCACTGGCATAATAAATATTAAATTGAAGCTGGACTAGTTGGATTCGAACCAACGATGCAGGAGTCAAAGTCCTGTGCCTTACCGCTTGGCTATAGCCCAATACTTTGGAAGGCTATAGTAGCTCCTAAGTTTTAATAGTGGGTGGGTAGAGGGACTCGAACCCTCGGCCTCCAGAGCCACAATCTGGCGCGCTAGCCAACTGCGCCATACCCACCATATGTTTATTAAAAAATAAAAACGTGCCCGAAGGGATTCGAACCCCCGACCCACGGCTTAGAAGGCCGTTGCTCTATCCAGCTGAGCTACGGACACATTTTATCCTGCATCAGAGCAAATACGCTCTTTTTGCAAGTAAAAAGCGGGTGATGGGAATCGAACCCACGTGTCCAGCTTGGAAGGCTGGTGTTCTACCATTGAACTACACCCGCATATGTTGATATATGCTTTTGTAAGCGTCGGGGTGACAGGATTCGAACCTGCGACCTCCTGATCCCAAATCAGGCGCTCTAGCCAAGCTGAGCCACACCCCGAAAGAGGAATCAATCGACAACGGTTATTATAATCAAGAGCACAACCTGTGTCAACTGATTTTTTATTAAAGTAGCGGGAGGGGGACTTGAACCCTCGACACCGCGGGTATGAACCGCGTGCTCTAGCCAGCTGAGCTATCCC
>CAMNMC010000023.1 GCA_946544235.1 uncultured Lachnospiraceae bacterium
GCAGTAAAGCCAGTAAATATAAGCGTTTACGCAGTTTTTTGATATAGAAAAATCAGGGGCAACGCCCCTGACTTTGTCTACAGTCTGAAAGAGCGGATTTGAATGCAAGCATTCATCCGCTCTTTATTTTTATGTTGCATGTCTTGTTATATATGCTTAGTAATTCTCCTCATGAATTTCAAAGAAGCTCTGTGGGTGGTTGCAAACAGGGCAAACCTCAGGAGCCTTGGTACCAACTACGATATGTCCGCAGTTACGGCATTCCCAAACCTTAACGGTGCTCTTCTCAAATACCTGAGAAGTCTCGATATTCTTAAGAAGTGCACGATATCTCTCCTCATGATGCTTCTCTATCTCGCCAACGCCTCTGAACTTTGCAGCAAGCTCAGGGAAGCCCTCTGCCTCAGCAGTCTTGGCAAAATCCTCATACATATCTGTCCACTCATAGTTCTCGCCATCAGCAGCTGCAGCAAGGTTAGCCTTGGTATCACCGATACCGCCAAGTTCCTTGAACCACATCTTTGCATGCTCCTTCTCGTTATCAGCTGTCTTAAGGAAAAGTGCTGATATCTGCTCATAGCCTTCCTTCTTTGCAACTGATGCAAAATATGTATATTTATTTCTTGCCTGAGACTCTCCGGCAAATGCTGCCTGAAGGTTCTTCTCTGTCTGTGTTCCTGCGTATTTATTTGTACTCACTGCTGCTGCCTCCTCCTCGATCAATTCAAGCTTATCTCCTGTCTGCTTACATCTTGGACAAACCGGTGTTTCGCCATCCGGCACCTCAAAGATTTCCCCGCAAACCTTACATCTGTACTTAGCCATTATGTAACCTCCTTTTAACTATTTCTGTAACTCAGGCTCCCTTAAATCCATGCATGCTGATATTGAAAGCAAAATGGTAGAAGCCTTATTTCAGCTTCTACCATTTTACCATATTACAAGTTATTCATAAACACTTTTTTATACTATTTTACACCAAACCGATTTTTCAGACACTCACTGTCATTCGATTCGGCTCTATGTTTTTATGCCCGGATCAACACGATTAATCATGACCTGTCACGATTTAGCATCGCTTTCATCATCCTTCTTACCGCTGTCCTCGCCGTCACCTCCGCTGCTCTTCTTAGACTTGGCTATTATAGCGATAAGTACTCCGAGAACAACTACACCGCCGCCGACAAATGCAGCTATAATAGCCCCCGGTGAAAGATGTTTTTTCTTCTTAGACTTGCTCTTATCAACCTCAACAGTCACTTCATTATCGTCAGAACCCGGTTCAACTGTATCATCAGATGTATTTTCTTCCATACCCGGCATAATACCGCCGCCCTCTGATGTGCTGTAGAGATAGAAATCATCCCATGCACCCCAGCCGCCTTTGGCACATTTTACGGATACGCCTATGGTAAGAGCCATTCCATCCTCATCGATAACGATATCCTCAATCTCAGGATTCTGATACTGCTGCCATGAAGTAACACCTGTTTCAACCTCATAGTTATTATTTGAAGTTTTTGCATAGAGCTTAAATTCCGGACTTGCACCGGCATCGCCGCCCTCGATCCATGTTCCTAGCTTGTAGGTACCCTTCTTCAGGTAAACTGTCTGTTCAACCTTGTAGGAAATATCCTCATCATCCCAGAAATGCAGACAATACTCACCGGTTCTGACATTGCTGCTGTCCTTCTTACGGTCTACACAAGGCTTGGTTCCGTTCACATCATCTGTAATCTTCCATGCTCCCATGGATGCATCCTCAAAGCCCGGATTGGTAAGAAGATTATCGGAGTTAAGTCTGAGCTCGCAGGTTACATCATAAATATTATCCGCGTCAATTACTACGGTTCCTCTTATCTCGTACACTCCGCTTCCGGCCTTCTTTGCATCATCAATATCATTTATAGCCCAGGCAACCTCATATTCCTTGGTAGAGCCGTCAGTGTAGCTGAAAACTGCACATTTCGGCATAACTATCTCTTCCGTGATTCCGAAGGTAACAGGCTCAACACTGACATCTACAACACCAAATGGTGCATTTGTTCCTGTTCTAATATAATTAAATATCTTGAGAGATTCAAGCGGATGGCCGCTAAAATCAAAGAGTGCCTGATTGTCTACAGCCGAACCGCCGTACCATGTAGCTGCATCACTGTCATAATCGCCGCTTGCAGCCGATGCCCAGCCTGAACCATATTTCTCCCAGATGGTCATATTTGAATCATAGTCTGAGGTTCCACCGGCTTCTTTAACAACAGCTACAGGTATCCATGCAGGCTCCCACCAGAAAACGCCGATACCCTGTTCACCGAAACCTGCAACAACTTCAGTTACATCATGGACAAGGTTTGCCTGTCCCTGCTCTGAAACAACATATTTCATATCTACGCCTGATGTGCCTTCACCGATCGTATTTCCGTTTCCATCACCATCATCCAGAGTATATGCATATGATGTTTCGACTACCATTACCTTCTTGCCGAAGTTATCGGCAACATTGTGAAGCTGCTCACCGAGATTATCATAGCTTCCATGCCAGTAAGGATAATATGAAGAGGCAAATACTTCATAATCTACGCTGTTGTTATCAAGATATCTTGCATAAGCATAATATTTGTTATCCTGAGCATCCGTAAAGTGCACAGCCCTGAGTATACTCGGATCAACCTCATGAACCGCATCACAGCCTGCTTTGATAAGTGTACATACCGAGGTCCAGTCCTTCTCACCGCACATTCCGGTGGTAGTTTCATTACCGATCTGAACCATGGTCACATTGACCTTGGCATCCTTAAGCTTCTTCATGGAATCAACCGTATAATCATGAAGAGCCTTGGTCTTTTCTGAAAGGTCCATTTCCTCCCAGGCCTTCGGTGCCTTCTGCTTTGAAGGATCAGCCCAGAAATCCGAATAATGGAAATCTATAAGCACCTTCAGTCCGGCTTCCGTAGCATATTTACCCATGATGACAGCCCTGTCAATATCACAGTTTCCGCCGCCATAGCCCTTGCCTGAAGCATCATAAGGGTCATTCCAGACTCTTATACGAACCGAATTGATACCGCTGTCAAAAAGCAGTTTGAAGAATCCGACATCATCAAGCTCGTTACCTTCAAAATCGTAATATTTTACACCACTTTCCTTCTCTGAAAGATATGATGAAATATCAACACCTGTATAGAAGTCTTCCGAAAGCGCTATCTTCTCTACATAGAGTCCGGCATCAACTGCAGTACCATCTGCATCGCCCTGAGTAGCTATAAGCAGCGGTACATCTGCAGTCTGAGAAGTTTCTCCTTCTACGTCACCATCCTCAGCCTGTCCATCTTCTGTCGCATCTGTTTCATTGTCACACAGTATCTCAGCCCCGGATGCATCCGACGTCACAGCCGCACATGCAGCAGTACCGCCCGAACCACCGGCAAGCATAAGTGCAGTCACACAGAATGCCATAACCTTTTTCAAATGTTTTTTGATCATATTCTCTCCCTCTTATGTCCTGAACTATAAAGCAACTGGGCATGCACATGCCTCCAAGGGCGTATGCTTGCAGCTCCCTGAGAGGTATATACATGCCCATATAAAAGTTTATTTTGTACTGTCTTTAAGAATAACCTCATAGGAGGTCTCAATTTGGTTTTTAACCTTCTTTCCTTCTATCATATCTATGAGTGTTTTTGCCGCAACCGCTCCGAGATTGGTGTCGTCAAAATTAAGAGAAGTAACTGAAGGAACCATATTTTTAAGGATGGAGCTGTTATAGAAGGATGCAACACGAATATCCTCAGGTATACGGATATCTTCATTCCTGCATTTGGTTATTACCTGACCGGCTATCGAATCATCCATACAGATGACGCCGTCAACCTTCCTCCGTATAAGCTCATCAATTATTGACATTATCTTGATCGGATCACTGGAATTAAGGTAAACAAGATTCATATCAACCTCTAATCCCTTATCCTCAAATGCCTGCAGAAATCCATTGTATCTTGTTCTTGTGATGACATGATTTATATCTCCGCCGATTATTGCCAGCTTCCTCATACCCTTACTGAGGAGTATTCCGGTAAGCTCTCTGCAGGCTCCGAAATTATTATTATCTATCTGAATTATATCTTTGTCATCACTGCTGCCGATAGCAACAAAAGGTATTCCGGTCTCCTTAAGATAAGCAGCCGGCTTATCATTTATAAGTGTTCTGGTAAGTATGACACCATCCACCTTCTGATTTTCAACTATTCGTCTTAAATTATAAAAATGATCGTTATCAACAAAGGAGATGAGGATATCATATCCATTCTCCGTGGTAACCGTATTTACTCCAAGCACACATCTCTGGAAAAATGGCAAATCTACAGCCTCATAATCCTCCGGCCATACAACAGCCAGATTATAAGTTTTCTTCTGAGCAAGACCTTTAGCCATCGGATTAGGTCTGTAATTATGTTTTTCAATATAGTCCATGACCTTGGTCCTTGTATCATCGCTGATCCTGCCCTTACCGGAAATGGCTCTTGATACAGTTGTCTTGGAAACCCCCAGATCCTTCGCTATGTCATCGATTGTAATTTTCTCTTCCATAAGCATCTGCCCTTTTTTGTAAATCAGGACCGGCCAGTCATAGTTTTAACTGAACCGGTCCTGAAGTCATACAGCTTGATCAAAAAGCGTATATTTCAAATATTTTCGGGAAATTAACCCTTAACGGCACCGCCCGTAACACCTTCAACATAGTACTTCTGTAAGCACATGAAGAGTATTGTTACAGGTACTGCTACCAGAATACCACCTGCGCAGAATCTGGTGAAATAGCCTTGATAATCATTCGTCCAAACCCATCTCTGGAGACCGACTGCAACGTTGTAGCTGTCACTCTTACCAAATGCAACATATGATGCAAAGATGTAATCGCACCATGGTGCCATAAAGGCAACGAGGAGCTGATAGATGATGATTGGCTTTGAAAGTGGTGCAATAAGTATGTTGAGTATCTGCATACGGGTTGCACCGTCGATCCTGGCCGCTTCATCAAGCGATCTAGGAATCGTATCAAAATAACCTTTACATACATAGTAGCCCATTCCTGATCCAGCGGCTGCTATAAGTATGAGTCCAGGTATAGCACCTTCCTGAGTAAGTCCGATAGACTTAAGAAGGTAGTACAGACAGATCATTGTAAGGAAGCCAGGGAACATTCCGAGAACAAGCCAAATGTTCATGAGAAGCTTTCTTCCCTTGAATCTCATTCTTGAAAGTGCGTAGCTTACGCAGACAACAACGAAACTCTGTATAACAGTAACGGCAACTGCTATGATAAACGTATTCAGGTACCATTTCATAAACTTACTCTCGCTCCTGAAAAGGAACTTGTAAGAGTCAAGTGTCCATCTCTTCGGAAGAAGGTAGTTTACCATTCCACCGCCTCCATCAGCTGCTGAATAGCCTCTGAAGCTCTGAAGTACAAGACACACAAATGGGAACAGCCATATGATACTGATGATGACGAGAATCACATAAGATACCGCAAGATTTGCTCTTCTTTTTGCTTTCATTACTGGAATCCCTCCTCATCTTTAACTGACGGCATCAGGTTATAAACTATGAGTGAGATCACTGCAACGACTATGAATACCATGATACCGATAACTGCTGCCATCTTGTAGTTAGAATCATTAACAGTCATCTTATACAGCCATGTTACAAGAAGATCTGTATAACCTGCGTTGTCCGAAAGCTTCATAGATTGAGGCTGACCTCGGTTCAGGAGGTAGATGACGTTAAAGTTATTTATATTTCCGATAAACTGTGTAAGAAGGAAAGGTCCTGTTACGAACAGCATATATGGAAGTGTTATCTTAAAGAACATCTGGATATTGGTAGCACCGTCGATCTTTGCAGATTCATAAAGATCTGCAGGAATGTTCATGAGAAGTCCGGTAGCGATAAGTACGAGATACGGAATACCTATCCAGAGATTTATTACGATGATAAGTATCTTCGCATAGGTTGGATTCGTCCAGAACGGAATTGCTTTTGAAATCCACCCCCATTTCAGAAGGTAGGTATTTACAAGTCCGTCTGCCGCAAACATCTTTCCTACATAAAGAAGTGATACGAACTGTGGTACAGCTATCGTTACGATAAGGATAGTTCTCCACATTTTCTTAAACTTAATACCCTTCTTATTGATGAGCATTGCAAGTGCGAGTCCAAGGAAATAGTTAAGGAAGGTTGCAAAGAAAGCCCATGTAAGTGTCCAAAGGAGGACTGTAAAGAAGGTTTTTCCGAAGCCTGTGCTTCCGAAAGAAAAGATTTCCTTAAAGTTATCAAAGCCTACCCATGTAAAAAGCTTTCCAGGAGGCTGGTGTGTCGCATCATAGTTTGTAAATGCGATACAGATCATGAAAATGATCGGAATTACGGTAAATACAAATATTCCGATTACAGGAAGTGCAAGAAGCGTCTTGTCAAAATTGCTGTCAATAAGAGAGTGCAGATCCTGTTTATTGGTTGGAATGCTTCTTCTCTGTCTGATCAGTTCGTCTGTTTTCATGTTCTGCTTGAGATTGATCCTCCAAAGAAGGATTACAAGAAATACAGCCGTAATGGCAAGCAGGCCATAAAGAAGAATATTGAAGCTGTTGTCACCGTAGGTCATGATACCAAAATCATTATATCCGCTCTTCTGTGTACCGAGAGTTGAAATATCTGACAGGTAAGGCATACCGTAAGCAACGATATAGAAAATAAGTCCGCCTTCAAGTAAGAGGAACATAAGTCCTCTGGCAATCTGTCCTCTGAGAAGCTGTCCGAGACCCGGTACAAGATATGATACTCTGGTCTGCCAGCTACCTCTGGTAAAGGTAGTGCCGATCTCCTTTATTTCTGATCCAACAGTTCTGAAGAAGGTTCCTATCTTACTCTTACGCTTCTTTTCTGAAATTGATGCAATTGAGTTGTTCATAGTTCCCCTCCGCATAAAATCTGTCAATGTTACATTTTTAGAGAAAAAGGGCGGGAGTTATAGAATCCCGCCCTGTTCACTTTAAATACTGTGTAGGAATATACCTACATGCTTTTCTCTGAAGAAAATTTATTTAGCGTAGCTTTCACATGTTGTCTGGAAATCTGTAAGAGCCTTCTTGAGATCATCATCAGAAGCCTTATCATAATCACCTGCTAAAACAGAATCACCAAGTGCTGTAGCGAGTGTCCAGTAATCTCCAGGATACTGTCCCTGAGGAATTGTGAATGCAAGCTGCTCTGCAAGTGCTGAAAGTGCAGGGTCATTCTTAACCTTATCGCTCTGCTGAGCTGCCTTGTTTGAAGGACCCCAGCCTACTGCATCATATCTTGCGAGCTGTGACTCTTCATTTGAAAGGAACTTTGCGAGATCCTGGCAAACGATGTACTTCTTAGAATCTGTCTGAGGCTTGATACCGAGAAGCTTAAATCCACCGAAACCGCTCATCTGGTAATCCTTACCATCAACATTGAATGTAGGGAGCTTAGCACATGCATAATTTGCACCAAACATATCCTGAGCTGCACCTGAATCCCAAGTACCTGAAACAACTGCTGCTGCATTAGCTGCATTTGAAACAACTGAACCATTGTAGAATGATGTAGACTTGTGAAGGTTTACGATAGCCTTAAGAGCCTTAACACCTTCGTCTGAAGCGTATGAAACGTTAGCTGAGTTGAAGTTTCCTTCTGAATCAAGGCCATACTCAAGCTTACATCCTGTAGCAAAGAAGAATGCTGTCTGATACCAACCTGAGTTGATCTCCATGTAGAAGCCCTTGCCTGCCTTCTCGCAGTCAGCGATGATGCCTTCAAGTGTAGAAGGATCAGAGATCACGCTCTTATCATAATATAAGAAATATCCGTTATCAGATGTGATAGGGAAAGCATATACTGTATCAGAAACTGTTGCGGCGCCAACTGCACCTGCATCATTCTGATCCTTGATCCATGCTGCACTGTCGCTTGAAACCGGTGCGATAGCTCCTGCTGAAACAAGTCTTGCGAGCTGATCCTGTGCGAAGCCGTATACATCAGCTCCTGCCTCAACGTCTGTGATCATGTTTGTAGCAGCATCACCTTCACCTACAGGCTCGATTGAAACTGTGAATCCCTTGTAGTTAGGATTAGCTTCCATAAACTTGTCAACCTGCTGCTTTGTGAAATCAACTGTGTTATCAGCAACCCATACCTTGATCTCACCCTTGTCCTCGGCTGTAACCTCAACCTTGTCCTTAGACTCTGTCTTCTTGTCATCATCCTTCTTACCACATCCTGTAAGTGCAGTAGCTACCATTGCTGTGGCAAGAAATCCTGCAACCAATTTCTTCTTCATGTTTCTTTCCTCCTCTTTTGATCCGCATCGGACCTTTGTTTTTTTGGATCCTGACGGATCATTTTTAAAGTAACACATAATAATGATTTGGGGTTTTTTACCGGTCAAATATTCTCTCTTGCGCAACCGGTTGCTCATACACTAACTATACAACCGAGTTCATATATTGTCAACAAATATTTTAAGAAAATTTAAGATTTTTTCGTAAATATTCGCAAAAGCAATATACCCTTCATTCCGGGCATCACTCCGGAAGGTGTATAGCTGTAAGCAGGTCTATCCGTCCACTTCCGAGCCACGTTTTTCGTGGCAACCGGTACGGCAGTGTTCTGTAAACCACCGCCGCACTGTGAATAACCTTCAGGCTTTACAGCCTGTCGTAAATAGCGGTCAGTTTTCTGACCTTATCGGCCAGACGACTATTTACGGCCTTTTTATCCACACGCCATACCCAGTTGTTTCCGAGTGTGGACGGTGCATTTATCCTGGCAGAATTATCAAGATAGAGATAATCCTGAACAGGGATAATACAGTAATCAGCGACCGAGTTATGAGAAGCTCTGATCAGCTTGTCGGCGAGAATATGAAGCTCTTTATCGCCCTTTACGTATTTCTCCGAACCATTAAATCCGGCTTCCTTTGCCGCTTCTGTTTCCTTTGCGGAAGGTTTCTTTGACCATTCCTCAGGTTCATAGTCTACATAATCGGTCATCATTTTATATACATCATCTTCAGCGTTCTTAAGCCATCCCATAAGAGTCTCGTTATCATGGGTTCCTGTATAAACAACGCAGTTAGCATAATGGTTGCAAGGAAGGAAATCGTAGTTTCCGCCTTCTTCCGGTTCATAGAAGGCAAATTCCATGATCTTCATATTAGGAAAGCCTGAATCCTTAACCAGCTTTCTGACTGTATCTGTTGTATACCCGAGATCCTCGGCAACGATCCTTATATCTCCGAGAGCCTTCTTTATAGCTCTGAAAAGCTTCATTCCCGGGCCCTTAACCCAGTGTCCGCCTCTTGCATCCGTATCGCCGGCAGGTACGCTGTAGTATTCGTCAAA
>CAMNMC010000024.1 GCA_946544235.1 uncultured Lachnospiraceae bacterium
GGTGCGAAGTCAACGATCAGTGCATAGCTTTTATAATACGGAGCGAGCTGTGAATCCGCCAGTGAACTTGCATCTATAATCCTGCATCCATGTTTTTGCTCAAGCTCATCGATTGATGCGCCCAGGCGGTATTCATCCTCCATCGTAATCAGCTCATTATTGTAATAAGCTATATCTCTCTCCTTCGAACCGCTGTTCTTCATCGAAACCAGAAGAACAAGGAGCCCCGCTGCCATCAGACCCGCAAATATGATTATCAGTCTTTTAAAATCCTTCACAGCTTTCTCACTTATCCTCCAGAATATATCCGGTTCCCCAGATAGTCTTTATCATCTCAGGATTGTTCGGATCGACCTCCAGCTTCTCGCGGAGCTTTCTGATATGCACATTAAGCGTTCCGTCACTATAGAAACTGTCTCCCCATACCTCATCAAAGAGAGTCTCCTTCGTAACGATCGTATTTTTGTGGTCGTAGAGGCATCTGAGAAGTGCAAATTCCTTCGCCTTCAAAGGTATACGCTCACCACCCTTAATTACCGACATGGTTGATGCATCAAGCATGATTCCGGCCGATCCACCGTAAATACCACCTTCATCTCCCGCTCCGTCTGAACCAGTTCCTGCATTACGGTCAGCATCCGATCTCAGCTTCTCGATCTGCTGCTGTTTTTTCAGATTAAGTCTCACCTTCGCGAGAAGCACCGACAGACTGTAAGGTTTCTTCACATAATCGTCACCGCCGATACTGAGAGCCACAAGCACATCGTCATCACTCTGCCTTGCACTGATAAAAAGAATCGGGATACTTGTTTCCTCTCGGAGTTTTCTGCATATCTCAAAACCCGAGCCATCTCCGAGATTTATATCCAGAAGGATGAGCTCCACTGTATTTTCCTTCAGGAAATCGTAGCACTCTGAAGCACCGGAAACACAAACCGTACTTACGTCAAACATATTAAAATACTCAGCTGTCATCTTCGCCAGCTCAGTCTCATCATCTACTATAAGACAATTATAATGCACTGCGTTCTTCAAATTCAGCAATCATCCTTCCTACAAAAAATGCAAGAGCCTTTTCTTCGTCCTGCCAGAGTCTTCTGATATACTCTCCCGGACACAGAATAAAACCAAAATCTTCATTCTTGAAAGCTATCTTAACCACAAGAATAGTTTCAATCTGAAGTTTTTTTATTATTTCATGAGTATTCGGACAAAGCCTCTCAAGTTCACTGTAATCATCCGTATGATAACTGAAGTCTTCAACGATATTGCCAATATCATCAGCCTTTCCTATACAAATACCATCACTGAACCTGAGCATATCTCCATTTTTTCTGATGTAATAACAATCACGTATATGGAGTTCAGCGCAAAGCGGCTGTCCGACACGAACAAGAGCCACTCTCAGATCTTCTCCGGTATCAAATGCATTTGCCAGATTCTTCATGGTAAACAGCAGGCTATGCTTCGAAAGTTTTTGTACCGTAAGGTCTTTATGCAGCTTTTCAACATAAATGATATAGCAGTTCCTGCCTTTTGATTTGCCTCTGTAAAGAGTCTTGTCTATCAACGCGAAAAGATCATTATAATTATCAGCATCCTTAGGAAAAATCGCACTGCCGATTGTAGATGATATATATGCTTTTCCACCGTCCAGCTGCAAAGCTTTCCTGAATACCGTTTCATTAATACACATACCTTCATAATATTCATGAAGATCATCATAGGTAAGGTATTTGAAATTGATCATAAGAAATTCGTCTCCGCCGATCCTTCCGAGGAGACCATCATCACCCAGATAACTTATCAGATCACTTGAAACCTTCTGAAGGACCAGATCGCCCTGATCATGGCCAAAATTATCATTGATGGATTTAAAATTATCCAGATCAACAATCGCCAGAGCAAAAGGCACCTTCTGTCTTATCATTGTCTGAACAAATTCAATGATAACAGGCCTTGTAATAACACCTGTAAGAGAATCAAGAATATGACTTAAGCTGTTTTCTTTTATTTTTTTCTTAAAAAAATCATATTTTAATAGCGTTTCAATCTTATACATTTTTCTCCTTTAGGGTGCAAAACCGCAAACAGCCGACTATTCCTATATATGATTTTATACTATTATTCTCTTATGTCAATCAATATCTATCCATCACAGCGTCAGCGGATATCAGTACCACACGACGTATTTCATGCATTTACCCGCGCAATGAAACATGTCAATGCGCGGGTGGTATGGTCCTATTCCTCCGTTATCATCTCGACCGGCTGAAGCTTTCTGACCTTACGTCCGAAAAGTCCTGAAGTAAGAACTGCCACAGCGATGATACTGATTCCCGTTATAAGCATAGCGATGACCGAAATATCAAAATCAATTTCCTTGATGCCAAAGAACGTGAAGATCATCTTTACTATTCCCATACCGGCCGCAGGAGCGATGATGGTTCCGACAAGGATACCGACAAGGATTGCGGGAATATTTGAGATCATAATCTGCGATATAAGCCCCTTTGAAGTCATGCCAAGAGCTTTATTTATACCCATTCCGCGCCACTCTCTTACGATTTTTGCTCGGATGACAAGTGACTCAACGAAGAATACTATAAGCAGTGTAACAACCGAAAATACGATGCATATTGCTTTCATGGATGACATTATCGCACCCATGGACTCATCCACCAGCTTTTCAAAATTCTGAAAAGACAGTTTCTCATCATGAGCCTTACCGATCTTTTCGATTTCATCCTTCAGATACTCATAAGTCAGTTCATCCTTTGCATCTATTTCATAAGTGTAGCGTGGTTCATTCGGAAGAAGCTTTTTTGCTCCTTCAACAGTCATGACCATAGTCCTGCCCATTTCCTGCATCCTCTGGTTGATGCCGGTGATAAGGTATTCCTCAGTTGTTCCCGCAAAGGTCAGCTTAACCACATCGCCGCATTCAATTCCGAGTTCATCGGCAACAGCTGCGGTTACCATCAGTTCATTAGCCTGCTTTGGATTTCTTCCTTCAAGGATAGTTGCTTTGTAGTGCTTCTCCGGTTCAACCATTGCAAAAGCATGAACCGACATCATTTTGCCATTCTTTGATATCTCAGGCTCAAGATTCTGATAAGTAAGGATTGCCGTAACACCGTCAATCTCCCAAATCTCATCTGTAAGATTATTCCTGCTGTTCTGAACAAGAATCTTTCCTGTTGTTGTTCCGGTAATCTTAACCATTCCGTCCGGATCGGTTCCGAAGTTTTCGAACATTCCGAATCCACAAAGCATTGCGATGGAAAGGATTGCGATCATAATGGCCATAGCTATATTTCTGCCGGGATTTCCGAAGGTATCCTTAAGCGAAAGTACCGCCGGAATAGGGAGTTTTGTCTTTTCAAAGGAAAAATGATTCTTCTTAAAGTTGTGTGCTCCGAGGCCGCCGCGAAGAGCGTTCAGAACTGTGATCTTCTTATATGCTCTGCTGATAAGCTTGGAGATAAGCCATACAAGAAATACAAGTCCGACTATAGTAAGCACCGCGTAAACTATATTTATCGGCTGATTCCACTTATGTCCGAGGATCGAACTAACTATATTTCCGAAGAATCCGAAGGTCAGTGCTCCGACTGCCGTACCGCATACTGCGCCAAGGCCTGATACGATGATCATCTCAATGGAGATGGCTCTTCTGAGTTCTTTAACAGTGTAGCCTGACGCCTCAAGGATACCTGTATTCTTCATATTTCTCTGAATAAAGTTTCTGATACTGAAGGAAATAATGAGGAAGGCTACGATCAGAATGATGACCGAGAAAAGCAGGAGGACTGCCATTACTATGATTGGAAGGATTTCTGCTCCCGTTCTCATTGTATCCCAGTTGAGAAGAAGATAATTGGTAATATCTGCATCCGGATTCTCCTTTGCATAAGGAGCAACATTTTCCTTATAGCTGTCGCCTATTTCCTTTTCAAGATCAGCTATCGTGAAATCATCACTCATTGTTGCCGGGTCAGCCTTGCCCTTGTACATCAAAAATCTTGCAACAGAATTGCCATAATGCTCATCAGCGATCCTATCCATCATCTTCTGTGAAGTGTAAACGTGGAAGATACTGATATTAAGCGCTGAAGACATATAAGGATCTTCAGAGAAACCTGCAACTCTCAGATCATAGGTTGTTCCGTCAAAGTCAAACTGAAAGGTGTCACCAACCTTGAACCTTCCGCTTGTGTAGTAAGGAAGGATGATGTCATTCTCACCAAAGCTGTCCGCATCAACTTTGAGATCGAGGTAAATACGCTCTGCCTCGTAAGCCTCGATGAAGAACTGGTACTCATCAAAATCCTTATTCTTTGTATTACGGTATTTCGCAACTGCATTCACTATCGGAGACGCCTCATATCCCTGAATGTGGCCGTTCTCTCTGAATGTCTTGTCTGCAGCGTCTTTAATACAGTCCCTGTCTGCCACACAAAGGATGACTTCAGGTCCATTGATCTCCTTGAAGCACTTATCCTGCACCTTGCCCATTCCAAGCATTGCGGAAATACAGTCAAAGATCAGAAGTGCCGCAACAAATGTCAGGATGAAGAAGGTTATCATATCGCCCTTCTGCTTTTTCATGTTATTTTTTGCTATGAAATATGTTTTGTACATTATTCTCTCCTATTTACGGTTTATATCAGTCGCTTAGCTATGCAAAATCTGTTTTGCCCTGGTTTTCTATCATTCCGCCACCTGCCCGCACCGGCATCTACGTGCCGGCACGGCACCGTGGCTCGATCGTCGCTTTGCTCCGCAAAATCTGTTTTACAGATTTTGCCCTACCAGCCCATATTGGCTAAAAAGTCTTTAAGCTTTCTGTGCCTCTGCACGGCTTCTGCTTTGTCAGGATTCGTTTCGTCCTTGTAATCTCCCACATAAGGTCCGAGGTTAACTTCATCTGTTATTACTCCATCCGCCAGGTAGATAACTCTGTTTGCTCTCTCAGCCGCTTTAACTGTATGCGTAACCATTACAATGCTCTGACCTTCATTATTTAGGTCTGTCAGGATATCGAGCACGTTTATAGTATTCTGTGAATTAAGAGCTCCTGTCGGTTCGTCTGCGAAGAGTACCTCAGGACTGTTTATAACCCCTCTGACAACCGCTACTCTCTGCTGCTGTCCGCCGGAAAGCTGCGCCGGAAATTTCTTCCAGTCTCTTTCACTTATTTCGACTCTACTAAGCAGCTTCTTTGCCTTCTCGGCGAGTGCCTTTCTGTCCTTAGTCTTAAGAAGTCCGCTGACCATAACATTGTCCAGTGCGCTCATACTGTCATTCAGATAGTTCTGCTGAAATACGAATCCGCAATGGTCTCTTCTGAAGAGTGCCAGCTGGTCGTTATTGAACTTTGATATTTCTATGCTACCGTCTGTCCGGATGTTTTTCTTATCTGCTTTTCCGTTATTCTCTGTATTGTAAGTTATCGTTCCGAGACTTGGGCGGTCCATTCCGGAAAGAGCATAGAGAAGTGTACTCTTGCCCGAACCGGAATTCCCCATGATGACTGTAAAATCTCCCTTGTAGATTGAAAGCTCCAGATTCTTAAGAACGTGCTGCTGAACTGATTCATTTGAAAAGGTCTTCGACAGATCCTTTGCTGTAAGTATTACTTCTCTTTTATTCATTATTATTTCTCCTTATATAACTGGGTATTTTATGGCTGACTCTGTGAGCTGTCATGCTCATCACTCATCTTTCTGAGTCTAATATAATACAGCCACCCGTTAAAGTCTTAATCTGTATCTTGCGCATTCCTTAACTGATTCTTAAAAAACATGTCGCTCGTGCCGGGACATATCCCCGGGAGAGTTTTTGTATAACAGGGAACTGTATTTCCTCGTATACAAAAAAACGTATATACAGTCCGGTTGCTGATAACGTCCGGGCTGTATATACGCCATATACATGACAGTATTCGATTCTTATATTTTATACATTTCTCTTCGACCACTCAAGGGCTCCGATAACCTTATCGCACCACTCGTCGAATTCCGGATCCTCCACCTGACACTCCGGATGAGAAAGTACGTAATCAAGAGCGATCCTTACGCCCTGATCAAATCTCACAGTAGTCCTCATATCCGGAACCGCTCTCTTAAGCTTTCTGTTGTCAAATACAACCGAAACAGATTTATCGCCAACCAG
Organism: uncultured Lachnospiraceae bacterium; assembly: GCA_946544235.1. GTDB lineage: Bacteria > Bacillota > Clostridia > Lachnospirales > Lachnospiraceae > Eubacterium_Q. The sequence goes on from CAMNMC010000024.1 coordinate 6,178, forward strand.
ACTTCCTTCAAAATCATAACCGTATTTATCACCGACCGCTGCAAGATAATCGGAAGCCACATGATATGCATTAAGCTTTACACCAAGAGCATCAGCTATCGTCTGATATATCTGATCCCAGGTAAGGCACTCATCACCTGTGATCTGGAAAGCCTCTCCGATTGCATGGCGGTTGCCCATAAGTCCGGTATATCCGATTGCAAAATCCTTATTGAAGGTAACTGTCCAGAGAGACGAACCATCGCCCTGAATGATGACAGGCTTACCCTCCTGCATTCTCTTGATAACCTGGTAGAAGCCCTTCCTGCCATGAACGCCCAGCGGAACATTTCTCTCATCATAGGTATGACTTGGCCTTACGATGGTTACCGGAAAGCCCTCTTCGCGGTATTTCTTCATAAGAAACTCCTCGCTGGCGATCTTGTTTCTCGAATACTCCCAGTGAGGGTTTGCAAGAGTCGTTCCCTCAGTAATGATATAGCTTGCTGCCGGCTTATTATATGCAGAAGCCGAACTGATATAAATATACTGATTGCATTTATCCTTGAAGAGCCTGTAATCCCTCTCAACCTGCTCTACCGTGAAGCCGATGAACTCACTGACAACATCAAAGAACATTCCGTCAAGTTTAGCCTTAACATCTTCTTCATCATTAATATCCGCTGTGATCTGATGTACACCCTCAGGCACAACCTCCTTACGATTGCCTCTGTTCAGAAGCCAGACCTCCCAACCGAGTTCCTCAGCCAGTCTCTTAACTATGGCTGTACTTATAGTTCCTGTTCCGCCGATAAATAACGCTTTCATTTCTTCTCCTTTCTGCAGCCCGAGCCACATCAAAAAACTTCTGCAGCCATCACTGCATACTACACCACTATGCCCGTAACCCAACACGGTTTTTATATTATTTCTCAATCTCAATGCGTTTTATTATATATCAATCTGTGATTTCAACATGTTTTTGTATTATCCCGCAATCCCAACGTATTTTATTATACAATCATTCCGCGATACTATTATATTTATTACAACATCATTCTGTAAATCTTCTCGCAGTCAGTTTCATCAAGAGTCACAAAACCCGAAATGGTTCCTTTTCTTCCGTCACCATGGCAGAGGACTTCAACAAGTTTTGGAATATCCTCCTCTTTACCGCCAAGCTCTTCAAGATTCTTTGGCATTCCAAGAGAAATAAGGAAGCTTCTGAAAGCCTCGATACCTGCTTTTGCCGTAATCTCAGGATGTGCAAAATCCATCTGGCATCCCCATACCCTTGTAGCAACCTGGGCAAATCTCATCACATTGTGATTCATCTGATAGGTAAATACAGCCGGCATGGTTACCGCAAGGCCGGCACCGTGTGCACAGTCATAAAGTGCTGACAGTTCATGCTCTATGTTGTGGCTGTTCCAGTCCTGACTTCTTCCGACACCGCAAATATTATTATGAGCAACAGTTCCCGCCCACATTATATTTGCTCTTGCCTCATAATTATGAGGATCGGCGATAACTCTCGGTCCTTCATGAATCATTGTAAGAAGGAGTCCCTCAATCAGTCGGTCAGTCACCTCAACCTCAGCGCTGTTGGTAAGATATCTCTCATAAAGATGAGCCATAATATCAGTTATTCCTGCAGCTGTCTGATATGCCGGAAGCGTCTCTGTGAGTGCCGGATTAAGGATACTGAACTTAGGTCTTATGGCATCACTGCCTGCACCTCTCTTGTACATACCCTCTTCCTTGGTGATTACCGAATCCCCGCTGCCCTCGCTTCCGGCGGCAGCTATAGTAAGCACCGTTCCTACAGGGAGAGCCTTTTCAATATGCTTTCCCTGATAGAAATCCCAGAAATCTCCGTCATACAGGGTACCTGCCGCGATGGCCTTGGAAGAATCGATAACACTGCCTCCTCCGACAGCAAGAACAAAATCGATACCCTCCTTCTTGCAGAGTTCTATTCCTTCATAAACAAGTCCACTCCTCGGATTCGGCTTAACGCCGCCCAAAAGACTGTAGCTTATTCCTTCCTTCTCAAGCGACTCCTTAACGCGGTCAAGCAGTCCTGATCTGACAACACTTCCTCCTCCGTAATGGATGAGGACCTTGCTGCCTCCGAAACGCTTAACATATGCGCCCGCTTCATTCTCCGTATCCCTTCCAAATACAAAACATGTCGGTGAATAAAAGCTAAAATTCTCCATCAGTAAACCCTCCTCTTTTTCCTTAAAAATATCAATTCATGTTCTCCGCCGAGCTTTGGCAGAAGCATCTTACAGAAAGTTACAGAATTCACGATCAATGCTCCCGTCCAGGCGCTCACTTCCGCCAGTGCCGCTGCTCTTATACCTATCTTACCTATCAGCAGTGTTATTACCGCAATCCTGAGAATCATCTCCAGAGCACCTGACCACATAGGCACGACAGGGTTGCCCATTCCCTGAACACCGCTTCTGAAAACGAACAGAAAATCAACTGCGATTATAGACACTCCGCAGATTGGCAGGAACTGGCTTGCCAGTCTGATAGGCTCTTCTCCGTCAAGAAGTATTCCTGCAAGGAAGCCCGGTGCAAATACCATCAGTGACCCCAGCAGCAGATACGCAACAAGTGCGATGGACAGGCATACCTTAAGTCCTTCCCTTATCCTTCCGTATTCTCTTGCCCCATAATTCTGGCTTGCATAGGCACTCATTGCATTTCCTGCCGTACTTGCAGGATTCATGAACAGGTTCAGATATTTGCTGCAGGCAGAATATGCCGTTGTGTATGCTACGCCAAACCCGTTAATAAAGAACTGTACCACCATGCATCCAATTGCGGTGATCGAGTTCATAAAGGCATTCGGAAGTCCGTTTGCGAAAAGCGTGGTATATACGCTTCTCTCATTGTTAAAATCAGATCTTCTGAGTCTGAGAAGCTCAATCTGTCTTATCCTGTGGATACATACGATTGAAGAAATAACCTGAGAGATCACAGTTGCTATGGCAGCGCCTTCTACGCCCATACCGAAGGCAAATATAAACAGACTGTCCAGTACAAGATTGATTATCGATGAGGTTATTATCGCCTTAAGAGGCGTCCTGCTGTCTCCCAAAGCCCTTAGAATTGCTGCACTTATATTATAACAGATTGAAGTAAAAAGTCCTCCGAAAATAATATATCCATAGCGGAGGCAGTTTGCCATCAGCGCCTTGTCGGTTCTGAGCAGCCTTAAGGCATTCGGAAGAAATATGATACTGATGGTTGTCAGGAGTATCGCCATAACGCATGCCAGCTGAATGGTTCCCGCAACCCTGTGACGGAGTTCGTCATATTTTTTAGCACCGAAGCTTTGTGCGATCAGCACACCGAAACCGTTGGCCAGACCAAAGGAAAAACCAACGATAAGGAAGAAAAGGGAACTCATATTTCCGACAGACGCAAACGCACTGTCTCCCAGTCCCTTCCCAACAATAAGAACATCAACAAAGTTATAAACCTGTTGAAGCAGACTTGTTAAAAAAAGAGGTATATAAAACCTGATTATAAGCTTTGCAGGATTACCCTGCGTGAAATCAATTATCTTCTTGTCATTCATATTCTCGGCCATCCTTCTGCAGCTATATTTAATAAATCCCTGTGCATCTGCTTAACTTTTATATTTCCCTCGGTCGATCATACAAATCTTTAACCTATGACCTGATTATAGAATAGTATTTTTTCAAATTTTATCAAAACCATTGCTTTTTTTACAAAAATATGTTCTGATTAATTCAGGACGATTTCAGACGTCCATAACAGTATGATTAACGTTTCACACCGCTTTCGGCAGTGCTTTCTGCCGGGCAGAAATATCCGGGAGGCAGCATATATGGATACAGGAAAAGAGCTGATCTACAGATTATATATACAGCGCGAGGAAGCCTTCGTAAGAACTGATATCAAGAGCGAATTTTCAAGATACGACGCCATCAAGAATGGTGAAGTTGAGAAGGTCATAGAGAACTTCCGGGAGGTTAAGAAGGATTTCTTCAAGGGCAAGGGAACCCTCTCAAAAAACCCTCTCAGAAATACGATCTATCATTTTGTTGTAGCCATCGGAGTCATCTCCCGCATCTGCATCAAAGCCGGAATGACTCACGACGAAGCCTACACGATAAGTGATATCTACATCCAGGCAGCCGACGAACTGAAGGATATAAATAAGATAATCGACCTTCTTGAGCAGGCTCAGATTGATTTTGCCACAAGAATGAGAAACAACAATAAGAATAACCGCTTTTCCATCTACGTCCGTCACTCGATCGACTACATCTACGATCATCTGCATGAGCAGATCACACTTACCCAGCTTGCCGAGAACGAAAATCTCAGTCCGAGTTATTTTTCCAAGCTGTTTGCTCAGGAAATAGGCGTACCGGTTAAAGCCTACATACTTTCCGTCAAGATCAAAACCGCCGAAAATATGCTTAAAAGCTCCAGCTATTCAATCTCGGACATAGCCTTTTCTCTCGGCTTTTCGTCGCAGAGTGCTTTTACCGCCGCATACAAAAAACTGACCGGCAAAACACCGGCCAGCTTTCGTAAGGAACTCGATTACATCGAGCCGATTTAAAACATGAAACCCGGGCACATCGAACCAATATTGAATAAAACAGAACTCCCGGATTACAGTCAAATGTATTCCGGGAGGTTTGTTCTATTATTCAGAGTAATTCTTTATTCCGATCCTCTTCCTTACTATGTAGTAACACACCACATGCGCCATTATGGTTACGATCCATGATACCGGATATGTAACATAGATATAGAACGGTCTGTGGAACATATCCATGAGGAAGAAGGTCTTCAGCCATATTATCCTGAGACCGCAGGCACCTATCAGGGATACTATCATCGGCATTACCGAATATCCGATGCCTCTGATGGAACCGACCATGACATCCATGATACCGCACAGGTAATAGGTACCGCAGACCACTAGCAGTCTTTCAAAGCCCTTTTCTATAACAAGACTCTTTGGCGAATATATTCTTAGCAGCTGATGTCCGAACAGTACCATCAGCCCACCCATGATAAGGCCGGTGAAAAATACAAGTATGAGGCCATCCTTCAGTATCCTGCCGATACGGTCATATTTTCCGGCTCCCATATTCTGACTTGTGAAGGAAAGCGTTGCCTGATGAAGCGAGTTCATCGAAACATATACAAAGCCTTCCAGATTCTGAGCTGCCGAATTACCCGCCACTACCGTCGAACCAAATTTATTTATCGAAGACTGGATCACGACATTTGAGAGTGAAAACAGTGTTCCCTGAAGTCCGGCCGGAATGCCTATCTTCATGATTCTGATAAGCGAATCCACATCTATCCTGAGTTTTCTTATATCAACTCTTATATCACTCTTTTCTCTGATAAGACAGACCATTATAAGCACCGCAGAAATTACCTGAGATATCACCGTTGCCCACGCAACACCTGCAACATCCATCCTGAATTCTATAACAAAGAGCAGATTGAAGATTACATTTATAACTCCTGCCGCAGACAGAAAATACAGCGGTCTCTTCGTGTCACCTATCGCGCGGAGTATCGCACTTCCGAAATTAAATACCATCATCGCCGGAAGTCCGATGAAATATATTTTCAGATACTTTGCAGCAAGATCCACTATCTCTTCGGGAGCATCCATAAGTATAAGAATATCCTTTGCATAGAGCATTCCAAACACCATAAGTATGATGCCGCCGAGCACCGATAAAACTATTGAGGTGTGCACTATCCTTTCAGTCTGTTCCTTATCCCTTGCACCGACAGCTTTGGCTATAAGCACGTTCGAGCCGACGCTTAGTCCTATAAAAAGGTTGGTCATAAGATTGATCAGAGCACCATTCGAGCCGACCGCCGCAAGTGAATTCTTGCCGGCAAACTGACCTACGACCACGGTATCAGCCGCATTAAAAAGAAGCTGAAGCACGCTTGAGCACATCAGCGGAAAAGCAAAGAGGACCATCTTCCTGAGAATCGGTCCCTTGGTCATGTCGATTTCTGATCTTGAATTACGCATAAAAACCACCAAATATTAATAGCTCGCAAATAATGTGTCCCTTCGGTTGTAGGTGAAATACGCCCTCATGGGCACATTATTTGCGAACCAGTTCATACCAACTGTTATATCAGAATAAAATACTTCTGTTTATAAACTATGTCAACTTATTTTTAACACCAAAGTCATATATTTTCAGATCTGAAATATGTGACAGTACACTTTCAGTGTGAGAAGTAATGATCAGGATGCCACCACGTGTTTTCTCATCGATATACCCGGCAGCACGAATGGCATTTTCACTGTCAAGTCCGGTGAACGGCTCATCAAGAAGATATATGTCTCTATCCATAGCGCAGGCTCTGATGAGACTGACTCTCCTCTTCATACCTCCGGAAAGCTCTGATACAGGTTTATTAATATCCTCTTTCGGGAGGAGTCTGTCAAGCTCGGACATAATATCATCTCTGCTTAATCCGGAATTAACTATGCGGATATTTGTTAAAGCGTCCTTATTTTCGCACAGTCTGTCCTCCTGAAATACAGTTCCGAATCTCACTGTTTTCAGACTCTTTTTATAATCTCTGAATGACGAACCACTGCCATTATGAATAGATATAAGTCCTGCATCCGGCTCTTCAAGACCCATGATGAGCCTTATAAGTGTCGTCTTGCCGGCTCCGGATACGCCTTTAAGCAGATATCTCTTTCCGGTCTCAAAGGACATACTGACATCTTCCAGAACAATTTCACCATTATATTTCTTTGTTATCCCTTTTAAATCCAGTACCATAGAACAATCTCACTATTATCTTAAAAAGCTTTTCCGAAATAACAGAAACAAGTATTATCACTACCGTCCAGGCAAAGAGCCTGTCGGTATCAAGAAATATCTTGGAACGATACAGCCCGTTACCCATCGAAAGGAGCGGCTGTCCTATAACCTCTGCGGCTGCACCGCTTCTCCAGCCCATTCCCACTGCCAGCTGCACTGCGCTGAGTATAGCCGGTCTGAGGTGCGGCAGATAGATGTATTTCACTCTTAGCAGAGGCTTCATCCTGAAAACCGATGCCATTTCCAGCATTTTCACATCCGTACCTTTTATGCCTTCATAGATTGAAAGATAAAAGATTGGAAAAGTAATAAGTGCCGACACATAAAGCGAGATGTGAGTATTTCCGCACCACAGAAGTATTATCACCACAAAGCTCACAACAGGGATTGACTTTATCACCTTGATGAAGGGTGAAAGCAGCTCCTGCGCAAAGGAAAAACCAGCCGCAACACACGCAAGTAAGACTCCCGCCAGACATCCTATGAGTATGCCTCCCGTAATGTTCAGGAAGGAGTTTCTGAGAGAAAGCCAGAAGTCCTTCTCTCCGCCCATCTTTATAAGAGCCTTCAGCGTTTCGTATGGTCCTGCCATAAGGATGATATTGTCGATCAGGAGTGTAACGATCTCCCACACTCCGACCCAGAATGCTATTATAAATATTTTTCTTATACTTCTACTCACCATAATTCGCCGCAATATCCGATAATCATCTTAAACCCGGAGCAGTACCTCCGATACCGATACCGATTCAGTCTCTGTCAACACATGATCATAATATAACATATACCTCTTCGCATGTATTCAAAAACACATCCTCAGAGGTATATATATCATATTATGAATATATTATTTTGTATAGTAGAAATCATCTCCCGGAAGGCTTCCGCCGACAGACTTCGGATCCATTCCATAAAGAACAGAGAGATAATCAGAAACCGCTGCCTTCATATCAGCGCCATCAATATATGTAACATTACAGTTCGGTATGGCAAGCTTAGCGATCTCTGCCTTCTCAACGATACCAAGCTCTGCAACCTTCTCAGCAGTTCCGTCAAGATCCTCTGAAGTCATTTTCGTACTTGCTTTATGCTCATCCATGAAGAGCTTAACCGCATCCTCATGCTCCTTCAGGAAATCGGTACGAACAACCGTAACTCCTGTTACAAATGAATTGTTTCCTGAAAGTCTGTTCCACTCATCAGTAAGCGAAAATGCAACGCCCAGCTTATCGTTCTTCTTGGTTGCAGCTGTTACGAAAGGCTGAGGAAGTATAGCTATATCATTCGGATTCTCAGCAAGAAGAGCCGCTGCCTCAGTAGCCTCTGAAACAAAGGTGATCTCATAATTCTTAACTCCTGCTGTTTCAAGCAGATACTGAAGTACATATTCAGGAGTTGTACCCTGACCCATCGAGATGATCGTCTTACCATCAAGATCTTCAACCTTAGTGATCGATCCATCACCTGTCACACAGTAGAGAACGCCAAGTGTATTTATATCAATAACAGTTACCTTTCCCTCTGTCTTGTTGTAGAGGATGGATGCTGCATTTGCAGGGATAAGCGCTATATCAAGATCACCCTTAACAAGTGCGCCCGTGATCTCATCAGCCTGAGCAGCGATGGTGAAGGTATATTTTCCTGATGCAGTACCTTCATCAGACTTCTTCATCAGATCGACCAATCCTATCGATGTAGGTCCCTTAAGTGACCCAACCCTTACGTTAACATCCGACTTTACTTCTGTTTTCTCTTCCTTATTATCCTTCTTATCCTTTGAACCGCATGCTGCAGTACACATAAGAAGCATAAATACCATCAAAAAAACAGCCAGTTCCTTTACTCTCTTCATCTCTTGGTCTCCTTCTATAAGTAAATTAATAAATACATAATACTCCGACGAATCATCCATCCGCCGAACAACACATATATATTATTACTTATTATAGAATTCTTCAAGTATTATCGAGTCCCAAACCGGCTGTCTCTTTATATGAAAATATAATAATTATCTGCTCATGTACAGCTCATAATATGCACCCTTCCGTGCCATCAGTTCGTCATGAGTTCCGGATTCCACTATTCCGCCGTTATCAATAAACATTATCTTATCACAGTTTCTGATGGTAGAAAGTCTGTGTGCTATTATGAATGAGGTTCTTCCCTTCAGCATCCTGTCGAGTCCGGTCTGGAGAGCTTTTTCTGTTTTAACATCTATGCTTGAGGTTGCCTCATCAAGTATAAGTATCTTCGGATCTGAAAGAACCGTCCTTGCAAAGGACATCAGCTGCTTCTCACCCTCGCTGAGCGTGCCTCCTCTTTCCTTGACCTCGGTCATATAACCGTCCTTCATTTTGCCGATAAACTCATCTGCACAGACAATTTTCGCTGCCTTAACTATCTCCTCGGAAGAAGCATCAAGCTTTCCATACCTGATATTGTCCTCAACGGTTCCCGAGAAGATGAAGCTGTCCTGCATCATTATACCCATCTGACTTCTCAGCGACTTTAGCGTAACCCCGGAAATATCCTGACCATCGATCAGTATCCTGCCGGAATTAACATTATAGAATCTTGATATCAGATTGACTATAGTACTCTTTCCTGCTCCGGTCGGGCCTACAAGCGCAACGCTCTCTCCCGCCTTCACGCTAAAGGATACATTTTTCAGCACCAGCTTCCTGTTTTCCTTCTCATGACCATCCGATCCGCTGCCACTCTCTATATTACGTTCATCTTCACCTGAATCACTTTCATAAGAAAAACTGACGTTCTCAAAAGTCACATCACCCTTCACCGGAGGCATGACAACCGCGTCTTCCGCATCTCTGACACTGACCGGCTCATCTATCGTCTCAAATATTCTCTCAAGATACGCGACATTATTGATGAAGTTATTAAATATATTTCCGAGATTCATGATCGGCTGCCAGAAATATGATGCATAGCCCGAAACAGCCACTATGGTTCCCAGCGATTTATGTCCGTTCCCCAGAAGGAAGAGCCCGAAGAGAAAGATTGCAGCCCTTACAAATACAGAGATGGTATCGATGCCCGGCCATACAAGATTTGAGTATTTTACAGCCGTATTCCAGGTCTGTCTGCAGTCCTCAGAAAGATCCCTGAATATCTCCGCATTTTCATCCTCACGCGCAAAGATCTGTGTAATCTTCGCACCGACTATATTTTCCTGAAGATACGCATTCAGATTGGAATTCTTATTGGATACCGCCTGCCATGCCTTCCTCTGCTTATTCTTGATCCAGAACATAAATACAGCCAGAACAGGCACTCCGCACATAACAACCAGCGCCAGCTGAACATCCGCCATAAACATGAATGCAATAATAAAAATCAGATTGAAGCCTTCAAGAACGATATTGATAAGTCCGTTTGATAACATGTCCGAAACCGAATTCACATAGTTAACCACTCTTATCAGTATCTTGCCATGAGGTCTGTTATCATAATATTCAAAAGGAAGCTCCTGAAGATGCCCAAAGAGATCCTTCCTGATATCATAGATGATGTTCTGACTCACCTTAACCATTATCCTGCTTCTGATGGTTGTAAATATTGTACTCACCAGAAACAGACCCGCCATAAGAGCCGCCAGACTGAGCAGCAGCTTAACATTTTTATCCGGTACAGCCTTGTCGAGAGCTGTTTTGGTAACCAGAGGTGCCAGATATCCGAATGCACCGCCGATACCGCTCAGAACAAGAGCAAGTATCATAACCTTTATGTATTTTTTAATATAATCCGATGCACGAAGGAGATGCTTTATATTAAAAGCTTCTATCAGTTCCTCATCCTGTTTATATGTATTTCTAGCCATATTATTCACCTGTCCGCATAGTCGTCATACTATGCCTCATCTGTCTGTAATTAATTCGTTACTATGCTTCACCCGTCTGCAGTTTAACGAGCTCGCTGTAATATCCACCCGCACTCACAAGTTCATCATGTGTTCCCGCTTCGACTATCCTTCCGTCTCTCAGTATCAGTATCTTATCAGCCGTTCTGGCGGTAGATATCCTCTGCGCAATTATTATCTTGGTTGCTTCAAAATCAAGCTTCTGAAGAGCTTCCTGAATATGCTTTTCCGTCTCGAGATCAACCGCCGAGGTCGTATCATCCAGGATCAGAATCGAAGGTCTGACCGCAAGGGCTCTGGCAAGAGATATTCTCTGCTTCTGGCCTCCGGAAAGACCGACTCCGCGCTCTCCGACAACTGTATCGTAGGCTTCCGGCATTCTGGAAATAAAATCATCGGCAGCCGAATACTTTGCAAACTTGATAACCTCATTCAGCTTGATATGTCCGTCACCATAGGCTATATTTCCCTCTATGGTATCCGAATAAAGGAGCACATCCTGAGTTGCCAGTCCGATATTTCTTCTCAGATCCTTAAGTCTGTAGTCCGTAACCTTACGACCGTCAATCAGCACCTCTCCGCCTGTCGCATCAAAGAATCTCGGTATAAGATTGATCAGCGTAGTTTTGCCGCAGCCCGTTTCACCCATGATAGCGATCGTTTCGCCAGCCTCAGCCTTAAACGAGATATCATAAAGCACCGGAATGGTACCATCATCATATTTAAATGATACATTTTTAAACTCTATGCTTCCTCTGAATCTTTCAGGGTGTTCAGGGAGACTCTCATCATTTTTGATAGATGGTTCGGAATAATATATTTCCATAACCTTATCTGAAGCCGAGGCAAATCTCTGAAACTCGTTCATGATATTTCCCATCATTCTCATAGGGTTTGAGATAGCCCAGATAAGGCCCGAAAAGGCAACATACTCGCCCATGGTGAGCCCGCCGTGTATAAGGAACAGACCTCCGACCACAAGCATGACCACCGGCATAAGATTGGCTATGCTTTCCACATATGGAAAGAATTTGATCCATACCAGACCTGTATTTTTGTTGGTCTCGCGGTATTCGGTATTGGCCTTATCAAATTTCTCTATCTCATGTTCTTCTCTCGCAAAGGCCTTCACGACTCTGTTTCCGGCTATATTTTCCTGAGCTATTGTATTCAGCCCTGCCAGCTTCTCTCTCAGCTCGGCATGAAGAGGTGCAACCTTCTTCTTGAAGAGATATATGATGAGAAATACAAACGGTGATATCGCCAGCAGTGAAAGAGCCATCTTCCAGCTGATGAAAATAAAATACACAGCCACCGCGAAAAACAGTGAAAAGGACTCTATCAGCACACGAACCACCCACGCCGTCATATGTCTTACCGCATCCAGATCACCGGTAACTCTGGTCATAAGATCACCGGTTCTGTAGGTACTGTAAAAGGTCATATCCTGACGCTCCAGTTTATTGAACAGATAGTTTCTCACACGAAACAGTACCTTCTGTGAAACATGCTCATATGCCATACAGTCCGCATAAACTATGACCGTTCTCAGCACGGTAAGCCCTATCATAAGAATAAGCAGTCTGAAGAAGAGGTCCTTATGCTGTTCAAGATTCTGTCTGGCATTTTCACCGCTTAAAAAAGTATCAACAATTCTTCCTGAAAAATAAGGTACAGTGAGCTGCATCACGTTATAAACAACCGTACCGAGCATTGCCGTAACATATAAGGCGTGACATCCTGCAGCATTTTCCCACAGCCACGCAAGTCTGGTCTTTGGATATCTGTTTTTTTCTTTTTTCTTTTTAGTATTCATGATATTCTGTCTCAATAAAATAAAACGATTTTGAATCGCAGTCATATAGTTACTTTTTTCATCTGATGATGAATGTTAGAGTAGCATCCGACAATCTTTTATACTATAATCGACTTGCATAAAAATATAACAAATCTATCCTGAATAGTTCTGTCTCAAGTGAGTCAGCCCAGCTCCATTTAACCAAAGAAAGCATACAAGCGGAGGAAAATATGAATCTTTTTGAATATAACGATATACTCAACTCACCTGTGGAGGCCTTTTACTGTTCGAACGCTTCTCTCCCTCTCCCCGTACGTTCACACTGGCATTATTTCGTCGAAATGCTCTATGTCGAGGAAGGCAGTATCAATGTCAGTTTTAACAATCTGTCCTATACTCTGAACGCCGGCGAGATGATCATCATCCCTCCCCAGACTGTTCATTCGGTCTTTCAGGATACTCCGTCAAACTATAATTATGTCTGCATCAAATTCAATGCCCGAAGGATACAGTTTATGGACAGTTATATTCCCGACGCCTCTTCTCTTCTGTCATACATTGCACAGTTGAAGGAGCCTCACTATATTTTTAATGATTCTGACTTTGAGGGAAATCTACTCAGGAGTTTCTTTGACCGTATGGTTTCTGAGGTCAACCTGAAGGAATATGGTTTTTATACCTTTATCTACAACAGCATCACAAGCCTGTTCCTTCAAATGATAAGAAAGTGGTATAAATCCGGAATAGACTTTAATCATTACGAGATCATTAACAGAGACAGCAGTCCCCTTCACGAAGCACTGCTCTACATAGACAAGCATTCAAATGAAAATATAAGCATCGAGCATCTTGCAAAGCTTTCAAACATGAGCTATTCATATTTTGCCAAACAGTTCCATTCCAAATATGGTCAGAGCTGTAAGCAGTATATCGAATTTGTAAGACTGATCAAGGCTGAAAACCTGCTCCTCTTTACGGACTATGATCTTAGCTATATAGCAAGTGAAACTGGCTTCTCGGACTGCAGCCATCTCATAAGATGTTTCAAAAGAAAGTATAATATTACGCCTAAGCAGTTCCGTATATCTCACGGACTGTAATGTTTTGTGTTGATGCTGACTACGTCAGCTCATCCCCTCGTGACTCTGTCACTCGGTGATGGATATTCGCCAAATATCCGCATTGATCCGCTGGCGGCTCATGCGGCTACTTGGCTCATTATCAACATTGTGTTGATGCTGACTACGTCAGCTCATCCCCTCGTGACTCCGTCACTCGGTGATGGACATTCGCCAAATATCCGCATTGATCCGCTGGCGGCTCATGCGGCTACTTGGCTCATTATCAACACAAAAAAACGGGTATTTACTCAGCTGAGTAAATACCCGTTTTGCGAATTCTGATAAAGTTTGATTACTTAAGAGTAACCTTAGCGCCTTCTGCCTCAAGCTTAGCCTTCATATCGTCAGCCTCACCCTTAGAAGCACCTTCCTTAAGTACCTTTGGTGCGCCTTCAACAGCGTCCTTAGCTTCCTTAAGTCCGAGACCTGTAAGCTCACGAACAACCTTGATAACCTTGATCTTGTTTGGACCTACTTCTGTAAGCTCAACATCAAATGAATCCTTCTCCTCAGCTGGAGCTGCGCCTGCTGCAGGACCTGCAACTACAACGCCTGCTGCTGCAGAAACACCATACTTCTCCTCGATTGCCTTTACGAGATCATTTAACTCAAGAACTGATAATTTATCAATCTCTGCTACGAATTCTTCAATAGTCATTTTTTTATCCTCCGATTATTTAATAATTGTCGGGTCATCTGCCCGCATTGTTTATCAGGCTATTAAGCCTCTGCCTTCTGCTCTGCAACCTGGTTGATAACACGAGCAAGATTTGTGATAGGTGACTGTAAGCTTCCAAGAAGTCTTGAAAGAAGTACCTCTCTTGATGGAATCTGAGATATTGCTTTGATTCCCTCTACATCATAGTATGTACCCTCAACAACACCAGACTTAAGCTCAAGCTTGCTTGCTGTCTTAGCGAAGTCAGCGATAACTCTTGCAGGAGCTGTTGCATCCTTCTTAGATACTACTATGGCTGTCGGACCTTCAAGATCCTTTGACAGGCTTTCGAACTCTGTTCCTTCGATTGCACGCTTGATGAGTGTGTTCTTGTATACCTTATATGTGATATCTTCTGCTCTCAGGTTCTTACGAAGCTTTGTATCCTGCTCAACAGTAAGTCCAAGGTAATCAACAAGTACAACTGATGCAGCGCCATCGATTGTGGCCTTGATCTCATCAACTATAGGTGCCTTAAGTTCTACCTTTGCCATTTCACGCGTTCCTCCTTATCAGAATATAATGACTGCGCGAAAAAGAAAAATCCCATACATACCGTATGGGATCATAAGTCGTCATAATTAATCATAATCAAAAACGATCCTTTCCTCGGCAGGAGAGCCTCTCGCTCGTTACGCCTTACGGCACCTGCTGTCTACGGCAGTTCATCGTTTGGTAGATTAACACGAATAAATACATGTTGTCAAGCACTTTTTTATCAATCGATTTGCCACATATGATTGCTTCACCAGATTTGATC
Organism: uncultured Lachnospiraceae bacterium; assembly: GCA_946544235.1. GTDB lineage: Bacteria > Bacillota > Clostridia > Lachnospirales > Lachnospiraceae > Eubacterium_Q. The sequence continues at coordinate 21,312 of CAMNMC010000024.1, forward strand.
ATTCCATTCAAACCATTATGTATTTCAAATAATTACCGCTGTCAATATTATCAAATACTGACAGCGGTTATATTTCTTATCATTCCGGTTTATTGCTATCAATAGTTCTCTTCAGAGCCGCAAGCTCCTCTTCAATACTTTTGATCCTTGAAGGGGTGATGTCAGCTGCTGCCGCACCGGGATTTTCACCATCCTTTGCTTCAGCCTTCTTATCAGCTTCCTTCTGCTCTTTCTTCTCACCAAAGAGAACCGAAGCTACGATTCCGCCACCGCCGAAGATCATAACAAGGATAAGTATCCAGTCAAACATTGTCATTCTGTCAAGCCAGAAGGTTGTGTTCATAATGATCGCAGCAAGTATCAGGAGGACTGAAAAAGCTGTAAAAATCTTGGATGCAAGATTTCCACCGGTTCCGAACATCCATATAACACCGATAATAAAAGGAACCATAACAAGCCCTGACGGGAAACTGAAATTACCTATTGTAAAACGACCCCAACCGCCCCAGCCGGCAGGTCCGACATGAACTCTGTTAAAAAGTATGAACAATCCGACTATCATAAGTGCCAGTCCCGCAAAGAACCTGGTTAAAGTATTCTTATCATTCATAACACATACCTCCCTCTTGTCTGAAAAATACAAATACCTTTATCTTCCCCGGCAGCATATAGTTCTGCTACCGTCATCATAGTACATTATTTTCTGTTAAATATCAATATCTTTTCAGTTGACACGACTGCTACTTCCATTAGCATGCGACCAAAAAAATATCCCCAAAAATATCCCCGGACCACTGAATGATCAGCAGTCCGGGGAATTCTCGTATCATGTCATTTAATCCCGTAACCTATGTTTAAAACAATCCCTATGATAAACACATTTTACTTAATTACTTGTTCTTCCCACTTTTTCGCTTCTTCAGGAACACAAAGTTCAGGGCCAGTGCAGAATCGATCATGATAAGGAAGACAAGAAGCAGCGGTGCGTTATCACCGGTCTTAGCAGAAGAATCGCTCTTTGCTTCGGTTGTTCCTGTATTGTCATCAACTTCAATCTCTGCATCTTTGGCAGTGTTTTCCGTCGATTCATCCACTGATGAGCTATCTTCAGATACATCCTCAGACACACCCTCCGAGTCCTCTGTTGTGTTATCCTCAGAAGTTTCTTCTATCTCTTCTGTCTTGTCCTCAGAGTTTTCTTCTGTTTCTTCTGTCTTATCCTCAGAAGCCTCTTCAGTTTCTTCTGTCCTATCCTCAGATGCTTCTTCAGTTTCCTCTGTAGTTTCCTTCTCAGTTTCGTCCGTTGATCCTTCCTCAGAGGTTTCATCTGTAGCATCTTCCGTAGTTTCTTCTTCAGTATCATCACCGGCCTCTTCAGCAAGTACCGTGAATTCTATATCCACATCATCCGCATCATCAAACATGAATGTAAGTATATGCTTTCCGGCCTCAAGCGTCTCAAGATATTCAGGAGCAAGTTCAATCTTTACGCTGCCCTTCTTAGCTGTGTAATATTTCTCTGCTATCACCTTACCATCACACTTAAGTCCGGTGAAATGATCCAGAGTATCCTCATCATCCTTATTACCCTTAGCACCTGCCTTAAAGGTCATGCCGCTACCCTTGGTCCACTCAGTATCACTCTCGTATGATGAGTATTCCTTATCATCTTCATCAACCGCTTCAAATACAGCCACAAGACTAATAGGCTCGGTAATCTTAATTGTGATCTCCTCGTCTTCAGAATAATCTTCAAACGTAGAATCCTCTACAGTTTCACCCTCTTCTATTACCTTCTGCCACTTGACAAATCTGCTTCCTTCGTCAGCCTTCGCAGTCAGAACGAAGGTATCAGCCATTCCCTGTATAGCACTGAGAATAATCGAATCATCATACTCATCGTCCTTCTCTTCACCTTCATAAGCAAAATTCACTTTGCCGGTGCCTATTGTATTTACTTTCGCATATGCAGTCCATACTGCAGTAAGCTTAGTATCTTTCTCGACAGATGAAGAAAAGTCAAATGAATTCACTCTATCATTATCAATATCATATAAGGTTTCAATAGTCGGATCAACAAACCATCCAATGAAGGTTAATTTACCATTTACAGGTTTTTCCGGTTCTTCCGCCTTGCCGCCCTTATCTATTACCTGAGGATCAACTTCAGAACCACCGTTAGAATCAAATGTTATCGTAACAGAAGACTTGATAGTTACCGTTACTACATCCGGTTTACTGTCATTATAGTTTTCATTTCCAACAACCTTGTACCATACATAGTAGGTTCCCGCGTCGGTTTTTGCAGGGATGGATGTGGTATAAAGGCTTTCATCCGTCGGTTTCACATTTTCGGTGGTTACGGCATACTTCATGGTGTAACCTGCCGGAAGCGCCGTGGTCGGTGTGTTTATCAACTGTATCGGACTACCGGTATAGGTCATGTCGCTTCCGGTCTTAGCAGAAACCTCGCTCATCACCTGCGCAATCTGGTCTGCCACAACCTGTGTCGTACAACTTGCAATGGCGTTATTGAAGTTGTTCAGTGCCGTTGTGACTTCTTCTTCCGTTGTTGCCGCTTCGATTGCTGCAAGCGCAGTAGTCTTAGCGTCCGTCACGGTTTGCTGGTCAGCAGCGATGTAATCATTTGCATTTACTGCGTTGACTGTATTCACTGCGCTCGTCTTAGCATTGTCAAGTTCCTTCTGTGCCTTCGTCTTTACTGCATTCACAGCGTCAACCGCATTGTTCTTTGCCGTGTTAACGGCTTCGGTCGTAGTCGCATTGTCGAT
>CAMNMC010000025.1 GCA_946544235.1 uncultured Lachnospiraceae bacterium
CAGGTCAGGGATCAATATGTTATTTTACGGAATTATATCAGGAGGCTTAAAACATGGAATCATTTAAGAGTATACCGGAAATATACGGATGTCTCGTTTTCAATGACAGGGTTATGAAGGAGAGACTTCCAAAGGATGTATATAAGGCGGTTCAGAGCACTGCCAAGCAAGGGGCTCATCTCCAGCTTGAGGTTGCAAATACGGTTGCAACGGTCATGAAGAACTGGGCGCTTGAGAACGGAGCTACGCATTATACTCACTGGTTCCAGCCTATGACAGGTCTTACTGCGGAGAAGCATGACAGCTTTATCACTCCGCTTGAAGACGGAAGCGTTATCATGGAGTTTTCCGGAAAAGAGCTTATCAAGGGCGAACCGGATGCATCAAGCTTTCCTTCTGGAGGCATACGTTCGACATATGAAGCAAGAGGATATACAGCATGGGATCCTTCTTCACCGGCATTTATAAAGGACGGAACATTATATATCCCGACTGCATTTTGCTCATACAGGGGACAGGCACTCGATAAGAAGACGCCGCTTCTCAGATCGATGGATGCGATATCCAATTCAGCCGTAAGACTTCTGCACCTTCTTGGCAAGACCGATGTTACACGTGTAAATGTAACGATAGGTGCCGAGCAGGAGTATTTTCTTATAGATAAAGAGCTTTACAAGGACAGAAAAGATCTTGTGATGTGTGGTCGTACATTGCTTGGCGCTCCGGCTCCGAAGGGTCAGGAGATGGAAGATCATTACTTCGGAGTTCTTAAGCCGAAGGTTGCCGAATTTATGAAGGAGCTCGATAACGAACTCTGGAAACTCGGTGTACCATCCAAGACAAAGCATAACGAGGTTGCACCTGCTCAGCATGAGCTTGCGCCTGTATTTGAGACTGCAAATGTGGCAGTCGATCACAATCAGCTTACTATGGAGATGATGAAGAAGGTTGCCGACAAATTCGGTTATGCATGCCTTCTTCACGAAAAACCTTTTGCCGGGATCAACGGATCAGGAAAGCATGACAACTGGTCGATCTCTACGGACAAGGGGGAGAATCTGCTTAATCCAGGCAAGACTCCGGGCGAAAATACACAGTTCCTCATATTCCTTATGGCAGTTATTGCCGCTGTGGATAATTATGCCGATTTCCTCAGGCTTTCGGTTGCCACACCGGGAAATGATCACAGACTCGGTGCGAACGAGGCACCTCCGGCTATCATTTCCGTATTTATCGGTGATGAACTTGACAGGGTTCTCAGTGCCATCGAGAAGGGAGAGCATTTCACAGGCGTTGGCAAGACCAAGGTGAGCTGGGCTAACATCCTTCCGCATATCACGATAGATACGACCGACAGGAACAGAACATCACCGTTCGCATTTACAGGTAACAAATTCGAGTTTAGATCTCCTGGATCAGCACTTTCCGTAGCACAGCCGAATATCGTGCTGAATACGGCTGTTGCCGATGAAATCGATAAGATTTATGAAACTCTTAAGGATGTTCCTTCACAGAATCTTGATGAGGAGATATATAAACTCCTTCAGGCTATGCTTAAAGAGCATAAGAAGGTTATATTTAACGGTGACGGCTACGCAGATGAGTGGATCGAGGAAGCGAAGAGGAGAGGACTTAACAATTACAAGTCTACTCCGGAGGCTATCCCTCACATCATTGACAGAAAGAATATCGAGCTTATGGAAAGACATAATGTTCTTTCCGAAGAGGAACTTCAGGCAAAATACGATATTTTCCTTGAGAATTACAGCAAGGTGATTCATATCGAGGCTCTTACGATGCAGGAGATGGTCCGCAAGGATGTTACGGCCGGAATCGTTCTCTATATGAAGGATGTAACCAACGAGGCTCTTAAGAAGAAGCAGCTTCTTCCGAATCTTAACTGCAATTATGAGGAGAATATCATTACTACACTTGATGAAACAGAAAATATTATATTTGAGATGCTTGAAAAGCTGACAGAGGATACAAAAAAGGCTGAAGGTATAGAGGATGTACTTGAAGCAGCACAGTTTTATCATGATGTTATCCTTGCTGATATGCAGGAACTCAGAAAGTCGGTTGATAAGGCGGAAGCTATAATCCCTAACAGTTATCTTCCTTATCCGACATATGGAGAGCTGCTTTTCTCGCTCAGATAGAAGGACGATCATATTATGTATTATGACATGATGGTACAGAAATAAATAAGATCTACTCAAAACAGGTTGTAAATTTCATTTTTTGACAGAGTGATCTGCAAGAGTAATGTGCAGGGTGATAACGCCGAATACAGTATTTCGTGGGATACTGTATTCGGCGTTTTATTTCTGATGATTTTTGTTGCGCTTTTGTTATATTATGGATTGTATAATCGTATCATGGTTATAAAAACTAACAAAAAAATTATAATTACTATTTGGAGGTATAAATTATGAGAAGCTTTGAAGAATTACAGGAGCATAGCGACAGTGTTTTACTTACGATCAGCGGTATATTTAATGATGCCGATCAGTTTGGAAAACTTTCAGATGAAGAAAAGAAGGAAATGTACAAGGATTATATGTATCTTGTCGCAAAGAATGATCCGAGATTTTCAGACGAGAATGCGCAGACTGTATATTTTGAGATCCTGCTTGGTGAAAACGGACTGGATTACCTCCTTGATGATGTAAATACTGAAATGAATGACAGTATAAATATTAAGAGATTTCTGGAAACAAAAAGTCTGACAGATGATATTTATGACAGTCTTACAGGGACTAAGGATGTTGATGTTCAGTTTAACAGAAACAAGATGTCTGAAGATATCAAAAATGGTTTGTACAGCGCGGAATATATTCAGGCAAAGGAAAGGGAAGAACATGACAGAAGAGTAAATGCCGAAACTGAAAGGATCGCCGATAATCTCAGATCCTTAAATGAAAGGGAGAGAGAGCTTGAGGAAGATCTTGGACTTTCGGGGGACCGGAGAAGATATAACAGAGAAAATAGATCAGTTGGAGATATAGACGGCGATCTGGATAAGATAATTGCTGAAAATAAAGAGGCACTGGACTATATCAATGAGCTTAATCAGGCAGAGGAAAAGGTTGAGGCGGAGGCCGGAGCCGTAATGGATGATGCCGATGAGATCGCTGAGCTGTTTCCGGATAATGAAAAGGTTCAGAGCAGAAAAGAAAACAGAAGGATATTTGAAAATGCCGTTGATCTCGCTAATGATACAAGTATGACAGGAAATCCTGAGATAGATAATCTTACAAGAGGCATAAGAGAGGCGGCGAGAAGCGTTGAAGATGTTCCGGGTGGAATGTTTTCTGATATGCCTGAAACTGAAGAAGAGATGAAGCAGGCGGCTGATGCAGCAAATGCCGCAAAGAGTATTAAGGAGGAGCTTGACGCCGCTGAGGCAGAGGGCGACATGAAGGCGTTTGAAAGCGGTGAAGAGGCAACTCTTGAGGAACTTTTCCCTCGTAATGAAGGCGTCCAAAGCAGGATGCGCGAAAGAGGCCATGCGTTAAATCCTGAGAAGGCTCCTGAGTATACGGCTGATGAGATGCTCAAAATGGCTGAGGAATTTGATGAGCAGCATGTTAATGATGTAGATTATAAACTTTCTACTGATGAACAGGTAGAAGAGTTTAAAGGCGATATAAAGGATGCAGAGAGCTTTGTTGAAACGCTGAATATGTCAGAGAGTAAAACGGAGGAAATATATCAGCCTGAGATCGATGTGAGAAATGCTCATTTTCGTGAAATGGACAGGATCGAGCAGATCTTTTTAGATCAAGAAAGCTTTGACAAACTGAGTGACAGAGATAAGGTAAAGTATGCGCAGGAATATCTTTTGCACAGTGCACAGACTTATCCCGAATATCAGTCACATATGTATGATGATATTGAACGAAAGATCAAAAGCCTGGATATTACTGGTACCCTTGATATAATTATGTATAATCTGAAGGGCGGCGAAAATGTTCTTAAGGAGCTTAACAGTGAATTTCTGACAGAAAATGCATTTAAAAAGCATTACAGTCCTTATTATAACGGAAAGATCGACAGGGATGAACTGAACGGTTACCAGAGCCATGTCAGAGGAGTTGGGGCAGTTGAAAATATCAGCTTTGAAAAATATGGCACCTATAATGGCAAGGAGAAACCTTCAAAAGAGAAGGATGAATTTAATGAGGAGAAGGAACTCGAAGAGCTTTTTGCCGATAATGAAAAGGTTCTTGAAAATAAAGAGAAGAAAACAGAGGAAAGGATACAACAGAAGAAGGACATAAGAGCTGATCAGCGCCGCATTAAGGAGGCTGAAGCCAAGAAAAACCGCGAGATGAGCAACAGGCTTGCAGAAAGCCTTGCTAAGGGTAATAATAATCTTTTTGGAGGCTCCGCAGGCAAAGCTTCGGCAAATGAAGAGTATAAGATCAAAAACCTCGGTTACGATGAAGCGGTTTCGGAATGTGAAGCCATTAAAGAAAAATTCAAAAATCAGGCTGTATTTTCAAAGATGACTGATCAGGAAAAAACTAAAATGGCCAAGAATTTTCTTTTTGCCAAAGGAATATATTATCCAAATTATTATGATATAAATCTGGATTTTGATATAGCAAAGGATGATGTGAAAAAAGGCGCTATAGATAATATGTACGATGTTATATATAAGGGCTTTACTGTAGATAATATCGTAAAAGAAGTTATAAAAAAGGTAAATAACGGTAATGATTTTATAAATATCCTGGATACTGCTGACAGGGTTTGTCATGGTATTGCAAAGAATATCGACAGAGAATATAAAGATTACAAGACATACGATGATAATGTTGATCTGAAGCTTTTTAATGAGAAGATAAAAAAAGCTAATGAGAAGGCTGAGAGAATAGAAGATATACGTAAAAATCCTAAGAAATATGACGCCAGTTATGATAATTACATAACACTTCATACAGGATCAAAGGCAGGTGAAGATAAGCAGGAGCTTATAAATAATCTTGCTAAAGTATGCGCTGCGGAAAAGCTTAAGGCTTCAGGTAAAAAATTCTCTGTTAAGGATGTCCGCAAAGCTGCGGCAAATATAAAGGAGATATATTCTCTTGATGTATTTGCGAAACTTAAAGATGAGAGTGTCATAAGGACAGGTCTGAACAGTGGAAAAACTGCAATTGAGTTTGTTAAAAATATCAGAGGATCGCTTTTCAATGTCGAGACAAATAATATTGAACAGTATTCAAAGGATATGAAGGATATACTGAAGTGCATGGATAAGCCTGATGGTAGAAGTAAAGAGTATCAGAGATTTTACAAGAGTATAAAGGCTGTAGCTGAGATCGACGTTTCCGCCGGAAGAATAGACGATATAAAACATAATGATCTCAGGAAACAGATAATAAATGCAAACGAAGAGATACTTGATTCTACGCTTGCTTATATTAAGGATAAGGAGGGTATCAGAACGCAGCAGAAGGGTAAGAGAGCCTTCGGTCATGCTATGGATACTATTTCAACACTTACAAAATACGCTGCAGGTACAAATCTCTGCGCTATGAGAGTGATCGATAAGATCAACAGTGTCAGAACTGCGAAGAAGCAGGAGCTTATCGAAAAGGATATCAAGTCATTTACAGAAAAATACGGTGCAGAAAGAGCTGTAGCTGAAAAAACCGGTAAAACTGCCGGTAAAACCGCAAAAACAAATAATAAGGTCAACGGCAAGAAAGATGAAGCCTCGTCATTATACAGCAGAAATTCAAATTTAAGTAAATAATTCAGGGTAAAAGAGAAGGGTTACGTGGGCCGGATGTTCATACATCCGGCCTGTATCATGTGTAGATAATGAGCCAAGTGACCATATGCACGTTTACGTGAAAATATGGACATTTAGCGAATCGCAATTAATCTAATAAAAGGGATCTAATCAAATGGGTCGTATCAAGTGGATCGCAGAAATGAATTTGAATTATTTTGCTTGCGTGCATATTAAACACTTGCTAAAATGTAGCAGAAATATCTTTTAAACGAAAGGCAAGATAATGGAGTATAAAACATTTCTAATAAAATATGCGGAAATAGGTACCAAGGGGAAGAACAGATATAAGTTTGAGGACCATCTCTGCAAAAGGATGCGTCAGAGACTTAAACCGCTTGGTGATTTTGAGGTCAGAAGAGAATACGGAAGAATCTTTGTAGATGCAAAATCTGATTTTGATTATGATGAAGCAATAAACCGACTTACAAGGATATTTGGTATATCAGGAGTATGTCCGGTTATGGAGATCGATTCTCTTCAATATGAGGATATCTCAAAAGGACTGCTTCAGTATGTTGAAGCAGAGTTTGGAGGATTGCTTGGAAACGCCGGCAATGGTGTAGAAGGTGCAGGATTATCCGGTAACTCATCAGAGGGCCGTCTTACCTTCAAGATGAATGTAAGACGTCATAATAAGGAATACCCGATCAACTCTATGGAGATGGCTGCATCTCTCGGCGGAGATATACTGGATGTTTTTGAAAACAGGGGTATGAAGGTTGATGTTCATCATCCGGAGCATATGATTAATGTTGAGATAAGGAATGTAGTGTATATCTATTCAAAGATCATTCCGGGTGCCTGCGGGCTTCCTGTCGGCACAAATGGAAAAGCAATTTCGCTCCTTTCGGGTGGTATTGACAGCCCTGTCGCAACATACATGATAGCAAAAAGAGGCGTTGAGATGGAAGCGGTTTATTTCAATGCGCCGCCATATACCTCTGAAAGAGCAAAGGATAAGGTTAAGGATCTCGGCAGAATAGTTGCACAGTATGCAGGACCGATAAAGCTTCATATAGTGAATTTTACGGACTGTCAGCTTGCGATATATAAAAACTGCCCTCACGATGAGCTTACTATAATTATGAAGCGGCTTATGTTCAGGATGGCTGAGGACATCGCAAAGAAGGATGACTGCCAGTG
>CAMNMC010000026.1 GCA_946544235.1 uncultured Lachnospiraceae bacterium
ATCTCATCATCGGCTCTGCCGATAACGACCGTCCTGGTCATATCAGAACAATAGCCCTCGTAAACACATCCGAAATCCATCGTAAGGAAATCGCCCGCTTCAAGCTTTTTCATTGACGGAATTGCATGAGGCTTTGAAGAATTGATACCTGATGCCGCTATCGTATCGAACGAAAGCCCTTCAGCGCCATGCTTCTTAAGGCTGTATTCTATCTCTGCAGCCACTTCAAGCTCAGTCATTCCCGGCTTAAGTATCTTCAGAATATCACTGAATGCCGCATCTCCGATTGCTTCTGCCTGCCTCAGCAGTTCGATCTCTTCCGGAGTTTTGATCCTTCTCTCCCTCTCAAGAATATCACCTGCAGGAATCCAGTTCATAAGTGAACTGCGAAGTTTCTCCTCATACTCCGAAAAATACTTCTTAAACGCTTCTGCGATTTCGTGTGACATTTCTCTATATTCTGCGACCGTAAGGCTCTTATCCTCGAAAACGATATTTATATTTCCGTCAATGCCAAGAATTATCTTATCAAGGATCTTAAACTTCGGATTGTCGTTATTAAACTCAATAACAGTGAAGCCGGAGTTTTTATTCGAAACGTCCTCCTTCGCAGATTCGGTATATCTCGAATCAACGATCAGATATCTTCCTGCGGCCGTGATCACAGCAATGCCCTCACCGCCTCTGAATCCGCTAAAATATCTGAGGTTGTATCTGTCGGTTATAAGGATCATATTCGCCCCGATTTTCTGCAACAGTGCAATGTAGTTTATCCCGGCGCTTTCTGTACTTTTGATCCTTTTAACACCTGTAAACACCTCATTATTCTCTGCACCGCAAAATGCACATTTAGGTGCGCTTTTCGGCATTGGTCTGCCACATTTTGCACATATATTATCAAAAAGATTTTCGTTTATTACAGGTTTAAGACTTGTCATCTCCTGCCTCCTTATCATCTGATTAATTACAGATTATATCTGTTCTATCGCTCTAGTCATTGTCATCGACCATAGCTTTATTATAGCATAAAGATACAATTATAAAAGCAAATATCCCCATAACAACTATTTAAAGCTGTTATGAGGATATTATTACCTGATCATCTATTTAAAAGTTTTATACCAGTTCATAAAATTAGAATCTCCTGCCGGATACTTACCGGTTTTATTGCTGATAATATAATACTGCAATTTCATTCCGGTTTTGTCGCCAGTCTTAAGCCGGTACCTTTCGGTACCGGCTTGATAAAACATATTTAAAGTAATTATGCCATCTGCTTAGCAACTTCTGCAGCAAAGTCCTCGTTCTTCTTCTCAAGACCTTCACCTGTCTCGAATCTTACAAAGCTCTTAAGTGCGAAGTTAACTCCGTTATCCTTAGCAACCTTCTCAACATACTGCTTAACTGACTCCTTGTTCTCAGCCTTAACATATGTCTGATCTACAAGGCAGATTTCCTTAAGGTGCTTAGAGAAACGTCCCTCTACAAGACCAGCGAAGATCTTGTTTGCAAGGTACTCATCCTTATGAGTTGCTGCAAGGTCTCTGAGAACCTGAACACCCTTGTCTGAAAGGAAATTGAAGAGGAAGTTGAGGTTACCCTCTGCCTTCTTCTCATCGAAGATATCAGCATCTTCCTTAGTCCAGCCCTTGTTTCCATCCTCAGCATACTCTGCAACGATATTTGCCTTAGCCTCATCAAAGAGAGCGTTAAGAAGTGGCTTTGGAAGTGAAGCAGGATCAGCAAGTGAGCTGTCAACGATGATCTCCTTCTCCTTAGCAAGCTCAGCCTCTGAGATCTCTTCTCTCTTAACGAATGAAGGATTCATAGCTGCGATCTGCATAGCGATATTCTTCATAGCTTCCTTGATGTTATCATTTGGAGCATCGCACTCAGCGTTAACAAGAACACCGATCTTACCACCCATATGGATGTATGAAACAACAACGTCACCTGAAACCTTCTCAAAACGACGAATTGTAAGGTTCTCACCGATCTTAGCGATCATAGCCTTGTGATGATCTTCAACTGTTGCAGTTGGATCAATATCAGACTTAGCTGCCTTGAAGGCATCCATATTTGCATAGTCATTATCATTTATCTGCTTTGCAAGAGAAGCAACATATCCTGTAAATACGTCATTCTTTGCAACGAAATCTGACTCTGAGTTAACCTCGATGATGGTAGCTGTCTTGCTGTCATCTGAAATAACAGTTGCAACAACACCTTCAGCTGCTATTCTTCCAGCCTTCTTCTCAGCTGTAGCAAGTCCCTTCTTTCTGAGGAACTCGATAGCTGCATCGAAATCGCAATCAGTCTCTGTAAGAGCCTTCTTGCAGTCCATCATTCCGGCACCGGTCATCTCTCTTAATTTCTTTACATCAGCTGCTGTTACTGCCATTTATTTATCCTCCCATAATTCAATCCGATAGTATCAGGCTCAGCATATTGCCGGGTCCAAAACATACCAGATCAGCTAAAACGTCAATAGTCAAATATGATTACTCAGCATCCTCTGCTTCAACATACTCAGCATCCTCTGCGTCTGCTGACTCTGCATCAACACCCTGATTTGCCTCGATAACAGCATCAGCCATCTTAGAAACGATAAGCTTAACTGCACGGATAGCATCATCATTACCAGGAATTACATAATCAAGCTCTTCAGGATCGCAGTTTGTATCAGCGATACCAACAAGTGTGATACCAAGCTTGTGAGCCTCTTCGATACAGATGCTCTCCTTGCGAGGATCAACAACAAAGATCATATCAGGAATCTTCTTCATTTCCTTGATACCGCCAAGGTTCTTCTGAAGCTTATCCATCTCTTTCTTAATATTTACAACTTCCTTCTTAGGAAGAACATCAAATGTTCCATCCTCTTCCATTCTCTCATACTTCTTAAGTGTTTCGATACGAGACTGGATTGTCTTGAAGTTTGTAAGCATACCACCTAACCATCTCTGGTTAACATAATACATACCGCAACGCTCTGCCTCTGACTTGATTGAGTCCTGAGCCTGCTTCTTTGTACCAACGAAGAGAACCTTACCACCGTTAGCTACACAGTCAAATACTGCCTTGTAAGCCTCGTCAACCTTACCAACTGACTTCTGAAGGTCGATGATGTAGATGCCGTTACGCTCTGTGTAGATGTACTCAGCCATCTTAGGGTTCCATCTTCTTGTCTGGTGTCCGAAGTGAACACCTGCCTCAAGCAACTGCTTCATTGAAATAACGCTCATTTTTTTACCTCCTTGGTTTTAACCATCTGCATTTCCTGTCTATTTACAGGAACCGCTAAGCGTTCCGCGGCACCGCCTGCATATGGAAATGCATGTTTTATATTTTTCCGACTGCCAGCCCGTGGAAATACATGCTTTTATTGATGATCGAGCTATCTTAAGATGCTCATCCACAGTATAAAAATGCACTCTGCGGCATACAGTCACAGAGTGCATAATATCACGTTTTTTTATTATGTGCAAGTGGTTTTTTGATCAGTTTACAAATGCAAAAATTATTATCACTTTTTATGAAATATCATATGCTATATCAGCATCAACGAATGACCTGGAGTATCACATCATGTTCCGCATCATCCGTATCAGCTATCTTATATGCCTCATGGATTAGTCTTTCAGCTTCTGATGCCCTGGCGTTATCATTTGCATAGATAACTGCCAGCAGTTCGTCTGACTTAATATCATCACCCAGATGCTTGCATATCTCTATACCGACTGCTGGATCAATCTCATCAGTAAGCTGTTCTCTTCCTCCGCCAAGTTTCAAAGCGGCGAGTCCGATCTTCTCCGTATCACAGCCGACAAGTTTTCCCGACGCCTTACTTCTTACCGGAAGCATGATCTCTGCCTGAGGAAGCGAACCATTGCCGTCGATAAAGCTGCTGTCACCGCCCTGGGCCTCAACAAATTCCTTGAACTTAGTAAGCGCCGAACCATCCGCGATAGCTTTCTCAACTCTGCTTATATATTTATCTAAGATATCGTCATGTTCTGTATTTAATAACGTATCAACAGCATTATTCGTTTTTGAGCCTGAGTCTGAAACCTGTTCTTTACCATCATGTGATATGCTATTATCACCCCTGCTTTTATCCGCCAGCATAAGCATCTCTGCCGCCAGTCTCACCGACAATTCACGAAGCCTCTCTTCACCGCCACCGCGAAGGACCTCTACTGCCTCCTTTACCTCAAGTGCATTTCCGACAAATCGTCCGAGCGGCTCATTCATATCGGAAATAACAGCTGTCACATCCCTGCCCGCCTTCTTTCCGATATTTACCATTATCTCGGCAAGCTTTCTCGCAGAATCGATATCCTTCATGAAAGCACCGCTGCCACACTTAACATCAAGCACTATGCCGTCAGCACCTGCCGCCAGCTTCTTACTCATTACGGACGAAGCAATCAGTGAATAGTTATCAACCGTACCGGTCACATCACGAAGTGCATAAATCTTCTTATCCGCCGGAGCAAGATTCTTCGTCTGGCACATATCCGCAAAACCGACGGTTTTAACCTGTTCCATAAACTGCTCCTCAGTAAGATCCGAAGAAAATCCCGGGATACTCTCCAGCTTATCTATAGTTCCGCCGGTATGTCCGAGTCCGCGGCCGCTCATCTTGGCAACCGGAACACCGAGCGCAGCAAGTATCGGACCTATTATCAGAGTCGTCTTATCGCCTACGCCGCCGGTCGAATGCTTATCAATTATTCTCTTAATCGTCTCATTTCGTGTCAAGCCCTCTGAAACATCATTGTCTTTTGAAATATCCTGATCTATACCCTTTATTAACGACAGATCCAGCATATCCCCACTCTCAGCCATCGCCATTGTGAGTATCGCGGTTTCCTCGTCATTCATCCCGACAAACCACACAGCCATAAGGAAGGCAGACATCTGATAATCCGGTATACTGCCATCGGTATAACCGTTAACAATGAAACGTATTTCCTCATCAGTGAGAATTCCGCCGTTTCTCTTCTTTAATATGAGATCATTCATGCTGAACATCGTAATCACCCCCAAATCTCAGATACAGTAGGCGTTTGCAAAACGCCACAAACCGCATAAATACGGCATTTTTTGTTACATAAAAAGAAGCAACCCCTCACAAAATATGGTATACTTAGAAGAGACCAATCAACCAAATATCCAACCTTAAAAGGAGTTGCCATATGAATATTTATACCACACAAACAACTAACTTTAACAGATATTTATGATGATTGTCAGGAAGTTTTTGAAAATGAT
>CAMNMC010000027.1 GCA_946544235.1 uncultured Lachnospiraceae bacterium
ATTATATTTAAATTATATATGTTTTTTAGCCACTATTAATAGTATAATAATATATGTTGTATCCAGCCGAGAGGATGGCTAATGCTTTTCGAGAAAGCGTTAGACCGACGCGAGGCGTCCGCAGACATAATAATATGGTGAATCATATGAATGAAAGTTTTACACTTCTTGCAATAATTCTGTTTGCAATAGGTTTACTTTTTGAAATTGCATATATCGCCACCATCAGGGCAAACATGAGAGGAGGGCATGTTTCGGGTGTGCCTCTTTTTGCAGGCATCTTCTTCTGTCTGGCGCTTGCGGCATTTCCTCCGACCAGAGGTTATTGGTTCCTCGGGATTTTTGCGGATATATCTATTTATGGCATCATCAGATGCTTTATCTATGACATAAAGAACAGAAAATATAATGGTATTTTTCGAGTGACTGTTCTGGCAGACAATAAAGAATGTGAAGGCTTCGGCTGCGAGCATGGTCTGTCGCTATTTATAGAGCATGGATGTAAAAAGATACTGCTTGATGCAGGGCGCAGTGAACTGTTCTATGAAAATGCAGAGAAGCTTGGCATTGATCTGAGTTTGGTGGACTATGCTGTTCTTTCACATTCACACTATGACCATGCTGACGGCTTCGAGAAGTTCTTCGAGGTCAATAATAAGGCACCTCTTTATGTACGTAAGGAAGCCGGTGAGATATACTATTCGCAGCATGATGACGGATTAAAATATATCGGCCCGAAGCAGGGGATGCTCGAAAAGTATAAGAATCGTATCAGATATGTTGACGGAGAGTATGAAACTCTCGGCTCATGGGACAGGATACTTCTTCCGCATAATACAGAAAACCTGAGTGAGATCGGTGATAAGGCAAAGCTTTACAGAAAAGAAAGTGGTAAACTCCAGCCGGATGATTTCTCGCATGAGCAGACACTAGTCTTAGGTTCGGCGAAGGGAATAGTTATATTTAACAGCTGTTCACATGCAGGAGCCGCGAATATAATAAAAGAGGTTATGGATTATTACAGCGGCTATACCAGGAAGGTTAATTTATATGCCTATATAGGCGGCTTTCACCTCTTTAAATCTTCGGACGAGGACATCCTGAAGTTTGCTGAAACCCTGAAGGAGGTTGACTGCCAGAGGATCATAACCGGACACTGTACCGGAGACCATGCGTACGAGATGCTGCATGCTGAGCTTGGAGACAGGGTCGAGCAGATGCATTCGGGTATGGTTATCGAAATATAATACATTCGTATTCACCGAATGTCAGAATATATTATTATGAAACAAATAAAAAATATATGTCAGGATCATCACTGATCCGGGCTGGAAGTTAGTGAGTAGTAAGAAAATGAAGAGTCATTTAAAAGGAATTATTTGTATTATCATCGCAGGAGTAGGCTTCTCGTTCATGACATTTTTTGTAAGGCTTGCAGGAGACCTTCCGACGATGCAGAAGGCATTTTTCAGAAATGCTTTCGCACTTATCATTGCAATCGCAACATTACTGATCAAGAAGGAGAAGTTCGTACTTCAGAAAAACTGTCGCTTTGATATTTTTATGAGATGCCTGTTCGGAACAACCGGAATGATCGGTAACTTCTATGCGATAGACAAACTGAATCTTGCGGATTCAAATATGTTAAATAAGCTTTCACCGTTTTTTGCGATAATACTTTCGATTCCGATACTTAAGGAAAAACCGTCGAAGATGGATATAACGGCGACGATAATTGCATTCATAGGCGCACTGTTCATCATCAGACCTACCGGTAGTAATGTCCAGCTGGTTCCTGCACTGATCGGTCTCTATGGTGGTTTCGGAGCCGGAACGGCATATGTATTTGTACGAAGAGCAACCGGCAAGGGGGCAAAAACGCCGGTTATAGTAATATGCTTCTCGGCCTTTTCGTGCATGCTGACGCTGCCGTTTATGATATTTCAATACAAATATATGAGTCCGAAGCAGTGGCTGATCATGTGCATGGCAGGACTGTCCGCAGCGGTTGGCCAGTTTGCGATAACAACAGCATATAAATTCGCACCGGCGAAGAGACTGTCGGTATTTGACTATATGCAGGTTGTATTTGCAGCGCTCTGGGGCATTTTCTTCCTCGGAGAGATTCCGGTGCTGCTCAGTGTGGTCGGCTACGTGATCATTATGAGCGTTGCATTTGTAAGATGGGAAGTTGCAAGACGGGCAGATGTGGAAGAACACGCTGCAAAGAGTATTAATTGATTGCGATTAACATAAGATTTTCCCGGATGAGTTTTGTCGGTTAATAATACCGTCTTAGTGTTTTGTTACAAAAGGGAAGCCGAGATTAAAAATATACCGTAAAAGAAGGAGGTTACGTTGTATGGGGATTGTAGCTGCATTTATGGTACCACATCCGCCGCTTATAGTGCCGGAGGTTGGCAGAGGCGGAGAGAAGGAAATACAGGAAACAACGAACGCATATGAGAGAGTTGCGAAGACTATAGCTGAGATAGCGCCGGATACTATTATAATCACGAGCCCTCATGCTACGATGTATTCGAACTATTTTCATATATCACCGAATAATGGCGCGAGGGGGGACCTGGGAGATTTCGGTGCGCGTTCGGTAAGCTTTGAGGAACATTATGATCATGAACTTGTAAACAGGATCACAAGACTTGCGTTTGATGACGATTTTCCTGCGGGCTTTGAGGGTGAGAGGAAGAAGGCGCTCGATCATGGAACGATGGTGCCGCTGTATTTTATACGTAAGTATTATAAGGGCGGAAATATAATAAGGATCGGTCTTTCGGGACTGTCTCTTGTGGATCATTACAAGCTTGGAATGTATATACAGCAGGCGGTGGATGAGCTGGGAAGGAAGGCTGTATTTGTTGCAAGCGGGGATCTGTCACATAAGCTGCAGGAGTATGGTCCGTATGGCTTCGCAAAGGAAGGACCTGTTTATGATGCGAGGATAATGGATGTTGCGGGAAGAACCGCCTTCGGGGAAATGCTTGATTTCGAAGAGGATTTCTGCGACAAGGCTGCGGAGTGCGGCCACAGATCATTCGTTATCATGGCAGGAGCGTTGGATGGAATAAATGTTACGGCTGAGGTCCTTTCTCATCAGGATGTAACAGGAGTCGGATACGGAATCTGCTGTTTCTACCCAAAATCAGCTATAAAAGATTCGGACAGATGCTTCCTTGATATTCGTATGAAGAAACTCGAGGATGAAAAAGAAAAGTCTGATGGCTATGTTAAACTGGCCAGAGCATCGCTTGAGAGTTATATAAAATACAAAAAGAAGCTTGATTATCCGGAAGGAATCTCAGAAGAGCTGAAGAGGAGCCTGCCGGAGGAGATATTTACGAAAAGGGCGGGAGCCTTTGTATCTATTCATAAGAATGGGTCGCTTCGCGGATGCATCGGTACGATCATGCCGACGGAGGACAGCCTGGCAGAGGAAATAATAGAAAATGCGATCAGTGCTTCCACAAGGGATCCGCGCTTTGATCCGATCACAGAGGACGAGCTGAAATGGCTTGAGATAAATGTTGATGTTCTCGGAGAGCCTGAGGATATAAGCGATAAGAGTCAGCTGGATGTCAAGCGCTACGGCGTAATAGTCAGCTGTGGAGCAAGAAGAGGACTTCTGCTTCCTGATCTTGATGGTGTCGATGATGTGGATACACAGATTTCGATTGCCATGAGAAAGGGCGGTATCAGACCGACCGAGAGATATACTCTGCAGAGATTTGAGGTTGTGAGACATACTTAATTTGAGTATGTTTGATGGTGTGAAGTTCCCAAATTGTGTGAATGACAGTACTGGTTCACATGGATTGATTCCTGTGTATTCTGTTTCTAATGATGTAGTAGAGGGTACTGTTGTGAGATATTGAGTGGATGATCGTATGTATGGGGGTGAGTGTCATGCCAAGATGTGAGGTTTGCTTCAGACATTGTGAGATAAAAGAAGGAGAGCTTGGCTTCTGCGGAGCCAGAACCTGTCGTGACGGAAAGGTTGTTGCGGCTAATTACGGACATATCACGGGACTTGCTCTTGATGCTATAGAGAAGAAGCCGCTGGCAAGGTTTTATCCGGGAAGTATGATACTTTCAGTGGGAAGCTATGGCTGTAATCTGAGATGTCCGTTCTGCCAGAACCATGAGATATCATGGTCGGATGAAACAATGGCAATTGCACGGCGTGTTAATGATAAATACAAAGCATCAAATGACAGCATAAATGATCAGAATGATATTTCTTCCGATGAATATTCGGCTTATGATGAAGGGAGAGATACCGAGTACATATCACCTGAAAAACTGTCATTTCTTGCTCTTCGTTATCAGCTGAAAGGAAATATCGGAGTCGCATTTACCTACAATGAACCGCTTATTGGTTATGAATATATCAGAGATACTGCAAAGCTGGTCAAAGCAAACGGTATGAAGAATGTTCTGGTATCAAACGGTACAGCTGAGCTTTCCGTGCTTGAGGAGATAATACCTTATATTGATGCGATGAATATTGACCTCAAGGGCTTTACCGATGAGTATTACAGTAAGGTTCTCGGTGGTAACAGAAGGATGACGATGGATTTTATTGAGCGTGCGGTGAAAAACTCTCACGTTGAACTGACTACGCTGATCATTCCGGGTGAGAATGACAGTGAGGAAGAGATGAAAGAGCTTACCGGCTGGATCGCCGGTCTGACTGATAAGAATGGTGGTGTGATCGGTAACGAAATACCATTCCACATCTCAAGATTCTTCCCTCGCTTTAAGATGCAGGACAGAAATGCAACTGATGTGAGAAAGGTATACAGACTTGCGGAGATCGCACGTGAGAAACTGAAATATGTATATACCGGAAACTGCTGATCGATCGAAAGGCACCGGAAAATGTGAAAACAGCATATGATTCACAAAAAAGCATCTATAATCGTTTATAAATGTGATGCAGATGAAGTATGAATGCCGGGATGACAAGGAGGAAATATGAACTACAAGGTTCTTGTTGTAGATGATGAGGTTGAGCTTGCTGAATATACAGCCAGATATTTTAATATGTCAGGAGTGGAGACTGCTTACGCGCTTGATGCGAAAGCGGCTATGGATTTCTTTAGGGAAAACACCTGCTCGCTCATACTCCTTGATATCAATCTCGGAGATGAAAGTGGTTTTGACCTCTGTCAGAAGATCAGAACAACGATGGACATACCTATATTTTTTATCAGTGCAAGGTCTGCTGAAAATGATATGCTGCTTGCTCTCAGTATTGGTGGCGATGATTATATAACCAAACCTTATTCGCTCGGAGTTCTGCTTGCCAAGGTGAAGGCCGAACTGAAGAGATATGAGGAAAGCCGGAAGATGAAGGCAGATCTGAATGAAGGTTCAGGTGAGGGCTCAGATGGAAGTGTGGCTGATGGCGGCAACCGTAAAGACAGTGATGTTGGAAGTAAAGTAACGATCGGATCCGCTGAGGTCAATCTCAGGACAGCTACGGTTAAGAGAAATGGTGAAGACTATCCGCTTAAGGCTATGGAGTACAAACTCCTTGTGTATATGCTGAACAATCGCAGCAGAGTGATCCCTAAGGACGAGTTCTTTGAGAAAATCTGGGAAACTGAGTATGTGGGTGATGTGACGTTAAATGTACATATGAGACATCTCAGAGAGAAGATAGAAGAGGAACCGGGCAATCCGAAATATATTAAGACCGTATGGGGAGTCGGCTTCATGCTGGATATATAGAAGGATGTACTATGTATTATGGTGCAGGATTATTATTGGTGAAATATGAAACACAGATTTTTATTTGTAATAATAGTATTAATGGTTGTTACAGGGATAGCGGTATCGCTTTATATCCTTAAAGAAGGAAATAATGTCAGGATTCCGGAACATACCACGGAGATCAACCGTCATCTGCTGCGCCTTCAGGAAACCTGGGATGAGGTTAAAGTTCATGACAATGACTGGATCGATAAGGACAAGACCTACGATTATGTTATCATTGATACAGATGGCAGAGTCATAGTATATACAAGAAGAGATATGGCTAAGAGTCTTGCTTCTGCAACCAGTAATTTTGATATCATCAGAGACATAGAAGTTGATGGCAAGGTTGTCGGCAGGCTTATTGTTGATAACAGCATGATAGAGCAGATGGAGGACAATAATCTCAGACTTGTTATAGTGATAGCCCTGATGATAATCGTTCTGATGATCATCTTCACGATATATTATTTCTATCTGTATCGAAGGATGGTTAAGCCTTTTGACAAGCTGAACAATTTTGCTGAAAGAGTAGCCGGAGGTGATCTGGATACGCCACTTGAGATGGACAGGGATCATATCTTCGGGGGCTTTACCGAGGCCTTTGATATAATGCGTGAGGAACTGAAAAACTCAAGGGAGAGAGAAGAGGCGGCTCTTCGCAGCAGGAAGGAGCTTGTGGCTGAGCTTTCTCATGATATCAAAACTCCTGTCGCATCCATTAAAGCCATGGCTGAGGTTATGAGCCTTACAGCCAAAACTGATGCCGAGAGGGAGACCATAGCTGCGATAGATGGAAAGGCTGATCAGATAGACAGACTTATTTCAAACCTCTTCCATGCAACTCTGGAGGAGCTTGAACAGCTGGAGGTAAAGGTTGAAGAGGTTGATTCAACTGATCTCGTCAGGATGGTTAAGGAGGCTGATCATCTGAAAAAGGTCAGAACGCTTGATATAAAAGATGCGGTTCTGCTCGGAGATAAGATGCGTCTTAATCAGGTAATAAGTAATATTATTTATAATTCATATAAATACGCCGATACGGAGATTATGGTATCGAGCTATTTTGCAAAACAGGAATTTGATTCACTCGACGATTCTGCAGCAAAAGATGACGGATCGAATGATAAGAGGACGGAAAACTATCTTATAGTGGAAATCAGTGATAAGGGCGGCGGTGTTCCGGATGATGAGATCGATGTCATAATGAAGAAGTTCCACAGAGGATCAAACGCAGCCGGAAAGGATGGCTCCGGCCTCGGACTCTATATCTCAAACTATTTGATGGAGAAGATGGGCGGCGGACTGTCCTGCCGTAATGGAGAGGAAGGGCTGATCGTCACTCTTCGTATCAAGGTTGCATGATGATTGATAAGTTTGTACATGACTGTATGTATCCAGATAGAGAGTTGCCGGAACTGATCATGATACTATCGATTAGTGATATTCTCTATGTCTGTAATGCGGAAGAATGAAAGGTTATGGATTAATATCTCATGGTGAATGAAGATTATGAAATTGTATTAGCTAAGGAAGAAGACAGAACTGAAATTCTTTCTCTGTATGATATGCAGAAGGGACGTGAATTCTGCCCGTGGTCGGAGGAATATCCGTCAAATGAAACAATAGATTTTGATCTGTCGAGGGATGCACTTTATGTTTTGAAAAAAGACGGAAAGATCATGGCTGCGATCTCACTTGAGGAAGATGAGGAGGTCGACAGGATATCTTATTGGGATGATAATCTTAAGCCAGAAGGAGAGCTTGCAAGACTGGCAGTTCTTCCTTCTGAACAAAGCAGGGGCTATGGAAGGATAATGCTCCGTCATGGAATGGATGAATTGAAGAGGCGAGGCTGTAAGGGAATCCATTTT
>CAMNMC010000028.1 GCA_946544235.1 uncultured Lachnospiraceae bacterium
AGAAGGGACTTACATTTACCATCACAGATGAGGATGGCAAGGCAGTAACCGACATTAACGGTGAAGAAGTTGGTCCGTTCGTTCTTGGAACAGATTTCGATTATGATGAGAAGGAAGATATTTATTCTAAGACAATCGACAATCTTGCACCTGGAACCTACTATGTAACAGAGACATTGTACGATGAAGATGATAATCTCATTGCAACAGTAACCTACAAGGTTGGCAATGGTCTGATTCAGGAAGGCGACAAGGCAGAGGTTGGTGTAACAGACGGAAAGACAACCGTAGTTGCATTTAAGGATTCTTATGAAGAGAAGACGGAAGACAAGGGCTCAATCAAGCTTACCAAGTCATTTGATGGTGCAAATGTAACCAAGGAAGAAGCTGAGGGTGCAATCACATTTGAGATCACCACAAAGATCGGTAACAAGACCTATTATGTTGATAAGGACGGAAATCTTACACAGGATAAGACAGTTCTTACTCTTAAGGATGGCTTCACCTATGATGAGAAGACCGGAACCTTCAGCAAGACTTTCGATGATCTTCCAATCGGTAAGTATACTGTTAAGGAGACAAATACTGAGATCGAAGGCTATGAGTTTACAGGATGTACTATTAATGGTACCGAGGGAACAACAGCTCAGATCACAGTTGAGGCTGATAAGGAAACAGCAGCTAACATAGTTGACAGCTATGAAGAGTCAACAACAGAAGATACATCAGAGACAACTGAGGACTCGTCTGAGACAACTGAAGACTCATCAGAGTCAACAGAAGATACATCAGAGTCAACTGAAGATACTTCAGAAGATACAACTGAATCAACAACAGAGGATACAACAGAAGCTACAACCGGTGATACAACAGAGGCTACAACGGGTGATACAACAGAGGCTACAACTGAGGCTACAACAGAAGTTACAACCGGTGATACAACTGAGATAACCACCGAAGCAACAACTGAGGAAGAACTCGGAAATCTTATCATCACAGTTGTTGAGGAGGAAACCAACAGAGTTGTACCTGGAGCAGAGGTTGAGGTTAAGTATCCTGATGGCAGTACAGTAACATATACAACCGATGAAAATGGTAAGATCACACTTACGGATGTTCCGGCTGGTGGTTACAGTATCACAGTCAAGAAGGTTCCTGAAGGATATGTTGTAACGACAGGTGGTACAGGTATCATCTGTACAGTAACTGCAGGATCAACAACCGAGAAGGAAGCTTTGATCGTTACTAAGACTGCTACAGATTCAACAAATACCTCAGAAAATACAGCTGTTAAGACGGATGATCCGACACAGACGACACCATTCATCTTTGCAATGCTTGTATCTATAGCAGGTATGATCTTCTTCGTAGGACGTAAGAAGAAACTTAACAGATAGTTAATCATGATATATTCTTTTCTTATCATGACTCCTTTCTAAAAACGGGGATGCGCATCCGGCGCATCCCCAACTTTTTTATAAGAACAGTATTGGTAAAATTATGTAAATATCATTTATTTCTTGCAAATACAGTATCTGTGCGGTATAATGACATTGTAAATAAAAATTTAAACGAATCGTATATCTGGGATGTGCGATAACTCCCGTATTTTTGAACCTACATTTATTTTTACGGGAATTCAACTATTTGTAACATGATGACCAGCCTCCATCGAGTGGACTTCAGAGTGTTACATGAGATTACCCACCTAGCTGGCGCTAGGACTCAAAAAGGGGAGCCGGCATCTTGGATATACTTAAATGATTCGCTTTACAGGAAAGCAGCGAAAGCTGCTTTCTTTAGTGTTGTAGGTCAGAGTATGGAAGAGAAGAAGGATACGATTGAACAGAATATTACAGAAACATCTGATGAGAAAGTGACAGAAGTTGAGACAGAACAGACATCGGATGAGACATTGGAGAATCAGGCTATAAAGAACTCTGAGGAACAGTTGGAGGATCAGGTTGATAATGATTCAGAGGAAACATCTGATAATCAGGCTGAACAGACTACGGAGGAAGCGCTGGAGAGACCGGATGAGGTGACGACAGAAGAATCTGTTGAGACGACAGAAGACGAGCAGGATGACAAACCATCCGAAGAATCCACTGAGAAAAAAGACGACAAGCCATCCGAAGAATCCACTGAGAAAAAAGATGACAAGCCATCCGAAGAATCCACTGAGAAAAAAGATGACAAGCCATCCGAAGAATCCGCTGAGGAAAAGGACGACAAGCCATCCGAAGAATCCGCCGAGGAAAAGGACGACAAGCCATCAGAAGAATCTGATGAGGCGAAAGATGATAAACCATCCAATGATTCTGCTGAGACTAAGGACGATAAAAAAGATAAAAACGATAAAAACTACGAAGAATCTGCAGAGAAAAAAGAAGATAAACCTGATGTGATCAAGGAAAAAAGCTCCGAGAAAAAAGATATGTCAGGAATCGGAAGAAAAAAAATCTATATCGCCGCTGCCGCACTTGCAGTTGTGATCCTGGCAGTTGTAATAGCACTGTTGGCTAAGGGTAAAGGTAAGAAGAAGGCGGATCCGGCTGACACTGTTTACTACACCTTCTCTGAAGTTCAGAAGGATGTGGCATATCTTGCAAATGATAAGGAACAGCAGGATAAACTTAACCGTCTGATCGATCCGATGAAGAAGAGTAATCCGATTGATGCGGATTATGTTAACTCGATTGCCAATATCGTCGGGGCTGACAAATCATCCTACAAAACCATAATCAAGGGCTATTCGGGAAAGGATAAGATTCCTCAGAAGGTGTTTGATGAGTTTTATGATGCGATGATCGCTTCGGGTAAGGTCGAAGGTATCAGTACTACGGATGTATTTGTACACAGTATCAGTGGAACCGAGTATGGAATAACCATGATTTCCGATGGCTACAAGACCTATGATACTGATAATGTAAAAATGGAAGGCGACAGCAGGGATAAGATAATCTCTTTCTATCAGAAGAACGGAACAATCTTCAGAGTTATAGGGCTTTCCAATGCAGAATATACTGTAACAAATGTTCTCCTTACGGGAATTGATAAGGATGCCGGTACGGCTTCTTTCCTTCTGAATGATGACACCGTTACCGTTAAATATCCGGACAATAAGCCTGTCAAGGAATTGGTGGTTAACATAACATTTACAAACGACGGTATTAAGAGCATAAGCGGTTCCGGAGAGGAGATCGACGGCCGTATTACTGCAGTCAATAAATCAAACCTGAAGATTCATGATGTAGGTTTCTATTATTATGACGATGACTATAAGGTTTATGATAATTCCGGTGAGGAGCCGAGGGAGGTTACTTCATCACAGTTCCTTGTAGGTTATAAGAACCTGAAGATATATGTTGAAAACAGAAGGGTCAAGGCAGTTGTTATCACAGATTCCGAACTTGATTCTGAAGAAATACGTGTCCTTATAAATGATTCAGAATATAAAGGATATCAGCTGAAAGATGTGACCTTCAGCTGCAGCAGTGACTATACTATAACCTTCAGCGACGGAAATTCCGAGGAAAAATCATCTGACAGCAAGGTTATGTTCACGCCGGCTTCCTTTGGAATGCATGAATCGGTTACGCTGTCATGCAATGATCCGGATGCCAGATTTACGATTGAAAGTATAGAGAGAAATGGCTTGAATCCGTCATATCGTGGCACCTTTGAGGTTGTCATGATGGGAGATTTCCTCTATATCATCAATAAGCTTCCTATAGAAGAATACCTTTATGCGGTAGTTTCCAGTGAGCTTTCAGACAGCTATGATGATGAGACCTTTAAAGCCTTTGCGGTGGTTGCAAGGGGATATGCCTGCAAGATGATGGAGAGTAATCAGTTTTCGTCTTATGGTGCAGATATAGATGACAGTAATTCAACACTTCTGTACAACTATTATCCGGAGACTGAGCGCAGCATAATGATCGTAAATGAAACCTATGGTATCGTTCCGGCATACGAGGACAAGATCATCATGCCATATCATTTTCTGACCTCTTCGGGCATCACGTGCACAAATACCGATATTTACAATGAAGAGCCTCAGCCATATTATGGATCGAATTACGAGACGGTAGAGAAGGAAAAGACACTTCTTTCATCGGAAAAATCCTTTAAGTATTTTATAGATCACGGAAATGACTATGATATTCTTGAGGTTGATGAACCATATTACAGATGGTATATTCACTATACCGATAAGGAGATGACAGATGCGATAAATTCTGTTATTGATGAGCGTATTAAAAATACGGTCGATACCGTCCTTATACTTGAGAAACCGGAAGAAGATCTGGAGAAGAATGGTTCTGACGGTAATAAGGACGCAGGATCAAATGATGGTAAATCCGAAGAGAAGGGTTCCGCTGACAATAACGGAAATAGTGATGACAAGGGTTCTGCTGACACTAGCGGAAAGAATGATGAGAAGGCAGATACTGCAAAAGATAATGGTGCAGAAACCGCAAATGACAATACAACCGATACTACAGCTGAAAATACCGAAAATGATAACAGCAGTACAGGCAATAAGGCTGATGAAGACAAGAAAAAATATACTGACATTATAGAAAACGGAAGCTTTGTACCTGCTAAAGAGGGTACAAAGATCGGTGATGTTCAGGACGTTGCGGTTGTCAGCCGAAGTGATGCAGGTGTGGTTAAGGAGCTTCTGATAATAGGATCCCAGAATACGATCTGGGTTAAGGGGCAGACCAATGTCAGATACATTCTGAATCCTGTAAAACAGATAATTATAAAGAATGATGGCTCTGAGGTGGAAGGTTACAGCCTTATGCCAAGTCCGTTTTATTATGTAGAAAAAACTGATGACGGGTACTCAGTTCACGGCGGAGGCTTCGGTAACGGCGTCGGTCTTTCACTCAGCGGTGCTGAGATCCTTTCGAAGCTGGGCTATAATTATGATGAGATCATAAAGCATTATTATGATAATGTTCAGTTAAGAAATATGTTTGGTCTCTATGACAAGGATGCTGACAAGGATCCTGACGGACAGGATGATGAAGCATCCACAGAATCGACCACGGAAGAGTAATATATCTCAGACAAATTAAAGGTTTTATGTCTCTGGCAAATACCTGAGTTTTAAAGGTTTTATGTCTCAGGCAAATACCTGAGTTACAAAGGATTCTATGTCTCTGACAAACACATGAATTGTACAGGATAATTTGCTTCTGATAATTATATAATCGCACAAAAAAAGACATGCCTCTGAGGAGTACCTGAATTGCACCGAAGAGGCATGGTTTGTATGGATGAGTGTAAGCAGAATTATGAAAAAATTCGTAAAGAAAATAATTAAAGGAATAACTGTATACGGTGACCTTACAAAGGATGATCATGCCGGCGCATTTGCTGCCCAGTCGGCATTCTTTATTCTGCTTGCCTTTTTTCCGATGATCAATATCACACTGGCACTTATTAAGTTCCTGCCAATCAATGAGGAACAGGTTGTGGATTTTCTTGAAAGAGTACTGTCAACGGAGAGAAGTGGTTTTATCTCAAATCTGGTACAGGATCTCTTTCACAACAGTGCCGGTTCTGTAACGATAATATCTATCGTGGTTGGTCTCTGGTCTGCTGCGAGAGGTATGCTGGCCCTGAGAGATGGTATAAATCTGGCTTATAAGGCACAGGAGAAGAAAAACTATTTTCTTAAGAGGATCATAAGTTCACTTTATACTTTGATATTTATTGTTATGATCATTGTGCTGACGCTTATATCTGTTTTTGGAACTCAGATCGTTAATGTTATTACGAAGCGTGCGCCCGGTCTGAAAAATATAACCGGATATATTCTCAGTCTGAGACCGGCTTTTGTATTTATAGCAATGTTCTTTATACTTTGCTTTCTGTACAAGGTTATGCCGGGAAGAAGAGTAAAGCTGAGAAACCAGATGGGCGGTGCGCTTATTGCATCAGTTCTCTGGGCAGTCATGAATAACCTTTTCAATCTCTATATCGATAAGGTGGTTATGAAATCATACACCTATGCAGGTCTTACCATGGCGATCATCCTTATGTTCTGGCTGTATTTTGGTGTAACCTTCATACTTATAGGCGGTCAGGTCAATAACTTCCTTGAACGCACAGATATGCTCCGTACCATCTTCAAGAATGACGGCTCAAAGCCTTATGTACTCAGTAATGAAGAGGTGGAAGAGCGTAATCAGAAAACAAAACATAAGCGTAGAGAGAAGAGAGAAACTCCGGAAGAAACACAATTGGAAGAAGCAAAAGAAGAAACGAAGCAGTAAGATACAAAACAGTAAGATACAAAAAATAATAAAAACTCCGTAGAACAATATGTTTTACGGAGTTTTCGTTAATTATGACAGCTTCACGATAGCTACATCAATTCTCTTAAGAGTTTCTTCCTTGCCCAGAAGTGACATCAGTTCGGTTGCACCACCCGGTGTTGCAGCCTTACCTGAAACAGCGGTACGAAGAGGCCACATAACAAAGCCGGTTTTATATTCATGTTCAGCGGCAAAGCCTTTCAGAAGTTCAAACAGACTGTCATTATCGAAGGCATCTGCTGCCTCGAGAACAGGCTTCACTTCAGTGAGGAGCTTAAGTGATGAAGCAGGATCGGTCTTCATCTTCTTATGTGTGTACATATCTGTGTCGTATTCAGGAACAGCTTCGAAGAAGTCAATCTGATCCTCAATGTCGAGGAAGGTTTCAATACGTGTCTGTATCATTCCCGCAATCTTCTTCAGATCGAGAGGCTTAGTGATGATCTTCTGCATAAATGGAAGAGCAGACTCATAAAACTTCTCAGGATCCATAGCCTTGAGGTATTCACCATTCATCCATCTGAGCTTAACCATATCCAGTACTGCAGGCGACTTGGAAATATTTTTATAGTCAAATGCTTCAACCAGTTCGGATAAGCTGAAGATCTCTCTGTTATCCTCAGGTGACCAGCCGAGAAGTGCTACGAAATTTACTATAGTTTCGGCAAGGAATCCCTGATCAAGCAGGTCTTCAAAGGAAGAATGACCGCTTCTTTTAGAAAGCTTCTGATGTGTTTCGTCTGTTATAAGAGGGCAGTGGATATAAACCGGTACCTCCCAGCCAAAGGCCTCATAAAGGCGGTTGTATTTCGGAGCAGATGAAAGGTATTCATTACCTCTTACAACGTGAGTGATGCCCATGAGGTGATCATCAACTACATTTGCAAAGTTATAGGTTGGGAAGCCGTCTGACTTGATAAGTACCATGTCATCAAGCTCCTCGTTTGGAACGGTTATATCACCGTAAAGCTCATCGTGGAAGGTTGTTTCACCTTCAGTTGGGTTATTCTGTCTGATAACATAAGGCTTTCCGGCTGCAAGGTTTGCTTCAATCTCATCCTTTGAGAGGTGGAGACAATGCTTGTCATAGCGTGTTACTTCCTTGCCTGCAATCTCGGTTTTGAGACCTGCGAGACGCTCCTCATCGCAGAAGCAGTAATAAGCCTCACCGCGCTCGATAAGTTTCTTTGCATATTCAAGATAGATTCCGGCTGCCTGTCTCTCGGACTGAACATATGGACCTACACCCTTGTCCTTATCAGGACCTTCATCCCAGATGAGTCCGGTTTTGATAAGAGTGTTGCGAATTATGTCAACTGCGCCTTCCATTTCGCGCTGCTGATCGGTATCCTCGATCCTGAGGATGAAATCGCCATTTTCATGCTTGGCGATAAGATAAGCGTAAAGTGCTGTTCTGAGATTGCCGACATGCATTCTTCCTGTCGGACTTGGGGCAAAACGTGTTCTGACTTTATTCATGATAAAACTCCTGTAAAAATATAATAAGAATTATTCACATTGCTTTATGAACCACCGGGATAGAGGCGGCGATAATACTGCCGATATTTGGGATACCGGCGGATATAGTACTGTCGGAATTCCTGTATAACGGCGGTGATGATACTGCTGATATTCTCTATGAAGGGTTCATTTTACAGTGTGAATTATATATCGTTTTTATGCAAGTAGAGATTATAACATAAAGAATAAAATTATGCAAAAAATCATATTATTTTAATATATCTTAACTTCTATAATATAGTATTATATGTTAATATTTTAAGCGTGAATTACATAGTATTATAACTAATTACACAAATTATCAAAGCTATAATGGAAAGAGTCCTGTTTGTATGCGTAAACCGGTGTATTTTATATATTATTCGAGATTGTACCGGATACAAAAAAGCAGGACTAAAAAGGAAAAAAAATGATAAAAAATATAGTCTTCGATGTCGGCGGAGTTCTGGTGGATTTCTGCTACATGGAATATATGAGAAAGCTTGGCTTTCCCGAGGAGGTATGTAAAGAGTTCGAGAGTGATATTATATTATCTCAGCTCTGGAATGATATGGATAAGGGCGACCTCCTGATGGACAAAGCAAAGATTAAATTCAAGGCAAGACTGCGGGAGATGTACCGACCGTGTGACCGCGAGGTGGATCTCTTCGTTGAAAATATCAAGGGTATCGTAAAAGAATATGACTACGCTGAACCCCTCCTGCAAAGACTTAAAGACAGCGGTTATAAGGTCTATATCCTTTCTAATTACCCGAAGGATCTGTCTGATCTGCACTGGAAGGATTTCAAATTCCTTCCGGTTGCGGATGGATATATAATTTCAGCCTATGAGAGGATAGTTAAGCCTGATGAGAAGATTTACAGGCTCCTCACCGAGCGCTTCGGAGTCAATCTTTCGGAAAGTGTTTTCATAGATGACAGACAGATCAATATTGATGCGGCAGAGAAACTTGGAATGCAGGCGATTCTCTTCAGGGATCATGATACACTCATTTCCGAATTTGAGAAGAAGGGGATACTTTAGAAACCAGCAACTGATAAAAAAAGATATAAAAATATGTTTAAGAAGATTCAGATTAAAAGAACCAATACAAAAAAGATAATTATGGCGGCTCTCAGTGCTTCGCTCTTATTTGCGTCCGGCTGTGGAGCTGTAAAGAGAGAGCTCGCAGAGCCGGATAAGGATTCCTATGTCAAATCAGCCCACAGTCTTGTGACGGTTGAAAGAGGCGATATGGAGTCCTCATTTTCTATTTCACTGAAAGGAGCTGATTATGAGAAGATCAACTATGCAGTAGATGTTGATACGATCAATAACGGGCTGAATGACGGCAACCTGGTTTTTGACGGCTGCTACGTTTCACTCGGTCAGTATGTCCATAAGGGCGACCTGCTTGCTTCATATACTGACAAGAAGCTTGATAAAGAGATAAAGGACTATGAGGATAAAATGACTGAGAATAATAACCTCATAGAGCATTATCAGGAGCTTATGAATATTGACCCGGATAAGGACTATTCGGAGGAAATATCATCCATACGTGGAAATAATGAAGTCATTGCCCTCTACATAGAGGAGGCGGAAAAAAAGCGTGACAACTACAGGATTTATGCAAAGGAGGACGGAACGATCTCCTTTGTATATGATAAGATGTCTGAATATCTGGGTTATATCTGGGAATACACAGGTTCCGGAAAATATATAATCATCGCTGAATCGACAGGTGAAAATATATTTTCAGCGACCACCGAAGAGGAATATGATTTTAAGGTCGGAGATGTATATGAAGCAGTTTCGAGCCTTAACAAATATCGTATGGTAGTTACCTCAGTTGAGAAAACAGGCGGAGCTACCAAGGTGAGCTTTGTTCCTGAGGATGAAAATCTTCCTCTGTCGCCGGACTCAACGTTTATCCTTGAAGTTAAGCGTCCGGTCAAGAAGGATGTAGTCTACGTTAATTATAAAGCAATCAGGTATACTGACGACAGTAATGCCTTTGTTTATGTTGTTGATGAGGATGGTTACAGACATGCAGTTATGGTCACGATAGGTGACAGGATTGATGCAAATGTAATAATTCTCGATGGATTAAATGGTGGTGAGGAGGTTTCGATAGACTGATGAAGAAGAGATTTATTTCAATCTGCCTCGGCGCTGCCATGCTTTTATCACTTACTGCATGTAATGAGAAGAAGAAAACGGAGGAGGTTCCGGAACTTCTTGAGACAACTGTTACCAATGAATCCTACCGAACTGTCGAAAGGGGAAATGTGGGTGATGTTGTGACGATCCCTGCAAGAGCGGTACCTCGCAGTTATGGTCAGTTTTATGAAAAGGCTTTGGCAATCAGTGAGATATATGTTGATATCGGAGATCATGTTGAGAAGGGCGACAAGCTGGCTTCAGCCGATACTGAAGATATTGACAATCAGCTGGAAAATCTGAATAAACAGAAGGAAGATCTTGAAGATCAGATTGAAGAAGTTAAAGATTGTTCCTGGCTTAAGAGAGAGAAACTTGGTTACGAGAAGAAGGCCTGCGAGGAACTTGGTGATACCGAGGGCGCAAATGCCAAAGAAAAGGAAATCGAAACTGAGATCGAAAATGCGGATTACTCTGTCCGTTCTCTTGAAAAATCCCTTGAATCTGTAAAGGATGATATCGATAAAGCTCTTGCCGAAAGAGAAAAGATGATCCTTTATGCCAGTCACAGCGGCTATGTGACCTATAAGATGAACATGGTTGAAGGAAATGTGAGGAATTCCTATGAGAATGTTGTCATGATCTCTGATTATGACGATGTTTATATCGAGGCTGACGGAGTCAGTCTTCAGAAATTTGGAAAATATCGTTCGGCTGACAGGATGGAAACCATCTATAATGGCAAGACCTATACCGTGACAGAGGATGTTTACAGTTCATCCGCAAACAGCTATGCATCCGCAACGGAGAAATATCCGCGTGTACGTTTCAAGGTTGAAGGTACAGAGATAAAGCTGGGCGATGTCATTCCTATATTTGTCTACATGTATTATCACGAAAATGTTCTGAGGGTTGGAAATGATTCCATCAGAAACGACGGTAATTCTAAATACGTATTTGTTGAGACCGAAGAAGGCGGTATGGAGAAGAGGACTGTTGAGGTCGGCTATTCTGACAGTATCTATACGGAGATCCTTTCCGGACTCGAGGAGGGAGAGAATGTATATTATCTCTCTGACAGTATGAAGCCTTCGAAATACAGTGAGATAACTGTGGGAAGGTCAGACTACGTACAGTGTAATTACACCAATATTTACGAATATCTGTCAACAAACGCAGATGTCTACAGTACTCCGGAAAGCGGAACCTTCATGGATTATGCGGTTGCCGGAAATAAGTATGTAGAGAGCGGAGAGCCTCTTTTCAGTGTAAAGGTGAAGATCAGTGAGGCACAGCTTCTTGAGCAGAAGCAGATTATAGAGCAGACCAGAAAGCAGCATGAGGCTTCAGTAAAGGATTACAACGAGAGATTGGAACAGCTTGACAGAGAGATCAGTGAAGCTGAAAATGCGCCTGTTCCGGCTGCAACCGATACAGATGCTTTGCGTGACAGCAAATATAAGAAGGAAAAACTGCAGATAGAAAAAGAACTTATAGAGATTGAAGCGGCAAATGAAGAAAAATCCTACGAGAACACCATAGAAGAACTGGAAAAGGATTACAATAAATATCGAAATATCGCCGACAATGACGATATTCTGACTGTTTATTCAAAGAGGGCGGGTATCGTAAGACTTGCCGATATGAATCAATATGGATACTGGGAATATGAGCTGAATGCCGCAATGTCGCTCCTTTCGATCGAATATGGCGATGAGGATAAGCTGCTGGTTAAAGCTCAGCCGAGTGCTGCATCAAGTGATGAGAATAATTATACAAAGAAAAAATATCTGCCGAGACCTGGTACTAAGATTTATCTGACGGATGACAGTAAGGTCTATACCGGTATCTGCACTGCCAACATCGGAGATAATCCGGATGATAA
This sequence comes from uncultured Lachnospiraceae bacterium, assembly GCA_946544235.1. Classification (GTDB taxonomy): domain Bacteria; phylum Bacillota; class Clostridia; order Lachnospirales; family Lachnospiraceae; genus Eubacterium_Q. The sequence continues at coordinate 11,885 of CAMNMC010000028.1, forward strand.
GATATATTACATGGAAGAGTGGGACGGACATACCTATATCACCACCTGCCCTGCAAATATATATCATAATATCGGAACAGGGTATTTTATAAGCCTTGATGATGAAGCAACACCTGTTAACGACAAACAGATGACGGTTTATTATGAGGTTATGAATGTTAAAAATGCTGTTGTGATCCCTACAGATGCCATTTATTCCGAGAAGAAAGCCGGCAGCAACAATTTTAATTATTATGTATGGCTCAAGAAGGATGACAGCTTTGTAAAACAGTATGTGGTTTATAATCCGGATTATTCCGGTCTGGGAGACTCCCTGATCCTGGAGGGACTGGAAGAAGGAGACATCATAGCTTTGGAGAATAAGGAGGTTGAAAGATAATGCTGCATTTTATTTTTCGTAAGCTCCTCTCCAATAAGGGGCTGAATCTCTGCCTTATAACAGGAACCATCTTCTGGATAGCTGTATTTACTCTGCTTCCGGTTTTTAATAACGGTTCGATAAATCAGATACTATCATCGGATTTTGCTAAATATGCAGAGGAAACCGGTGAATATCCGGCTGTTATAGGGTGGACAAATACTCTTGTTTACTCCGGAGATGTTAAGGCTGACAAGATAATTGATAATATTGACGAGAGAGAAAACGGCTGGCTTGAGAGCCTTGAACTTGATGATGTTGCCAGACAGCGGATCATAAGGACAACTGAGGAACTCGGAAGAACCTATTACGGTGGAAGGAATAAGAGACTTAATATAGCCTACATACCTGAGCTTTCTGAGATAACTGATATCGTTAACGAAAGTGCTCCTGCATTTGACACCGGAAATGAAGCATATCCGGTTTACATAAGTGAAGCTACCATGGATACTCTCGGTCTTGTTTCGGGCGAAGAGATATATTTTGATAAGCTTAAGGATGAAAACGAAAAGGAACTTCATATAAGGATAGTCGGTATCATCAGGGAAAAGGAAGATGCTGCTTTGTCATGGCATCATCCGATTGAGGAATACAGAAATTCAGCCTTTACAGATAAGGACAGCTTTGATGAGATCGTCAATCGTTTCGGAATGACCGAGATCACGCTTGAGGATTATGTAAGTATTGATTACCGTGATATCCGTTTTGATAATGCCGATAAGGTTGTTTCCACGCTTGATGAGATATCTTCAAAGGATAAGCACGTAGAATACAATTTTAAAGAGATCACCGAAAACTATAAGCGTGAAAAAAGCTCTATCAAGAGCATAATGCTTTCTGCGGCACTTCCGCTTTTTGCACTTCTTACCACCTTTATACTGATGGTATCGGGAAGTATCGCGGAAAACGAGAGAGGCGAGATGTCTGTTCTCAGAAGCCGTGGTATCAAGAGACGTGAGATCATAATGCTGTATTTCCTGAGATCCACCATACTTACAATTGTTGCACTGGGACCGGGAATACTTCTCGGAAGCTTCTTCGTATGGGTAGGAAGACAGACCAATGGTTTCCTTATATTTAAGACCAAGGATACCGCTGACTATTATCTCAGTCCGGAAAGCATAACGATCGCACTTTTAGGTGCACTTCTTGCAATCATACTGATCACTCTTCCGGTTATCTCACAGTCTAAGAAGACGATAATTGATAACAAGAATGAATCAATGGCTTCTGCAAAGAAACCACTCTGGAAGAAGCTCTTCCTGGATGTGATCCTTACGGGAGTATCGATATATCTGCTCCATAATTATAATCAGCAGAGAAGCAGTCTCTCAGAGAAGATGGTAAACGGAGAAAGCATAGATCCGCTTATCATGCTGGGTTCATCTGTATTTGTCATAGGTGTGGCACTTCTTTTGCTGAGAATTATAGATCTGCTGGTAAGATTTATCTTCTTCCTGGGTAAGAAACGCTGGAATCCGGCGGCATTCGCGGGATTTCTCCAGATAATAAGGAGCGGAAGTCGTCAGGGCATCATAAGTGTATTTCTGGTGCTGACTCTGGCTACAGGTATATTTGATGCCAGTCTCGCAAGAACAGTAAATGAAAATAATGTTGAACGTATAAAATATGATATAGGAACGGACGTCAGGATGACCGGAAACTGGGTCAGAATGATGCGTTTCAATCTGGATTCCGAGCCGGTATATTATTATAAGGAGCCGGATTATGCTGACTTCAGACAGCTTTATGAGGACGGTCTGCTCAGCAGCATGACCAGAGTTATCTATGATCGTAATTCACAGGTCGGAACCAAGAGCAGCAAGGTGGATAATGTCATTTTGATGGGTATCAATACCACTGAATTCGGAAGAACTGCTGAGTTAAAATCAGGTCTGAATGACAGCCACTGGTACAATGCCTTAAATTCCATAGCTGAATCTGCCGACGGAGTGATAGTATCGTCAAATCTGGCGCAGAAGCTGAATATCAAGGTTGGCGACAAGATAAATGTTACCAAATTTGATGTTGACGTTAACAGAACCGAAACAGGAACCGTAAAGGGCACCGTAAATTATATAGTCGATGCCTGGCCGGGATATGAGAGCAGCAGCTATGTAAAGGATGAAAATGGTAAATATATCCTTCAGGAGAATTATCTTGCCGTAATGAATTATGCTACAGCTGACAGCAGCTATAGTCTGACAACCTACGATATCTGGGGAAAACTTCCTGAAGGATCAGATTATGAAAGCTTCAAGGAAGAACTGGACAGGAGAAATATACAGCTGGCCGAATGCATGATACTTCCTGAAAGCATTGAGGAGATGCATGATTCGGCAATGATACAGATCACAAACGGTCTGTTCAGCATACATTTTATTATTTCGATAATTATATGCATACTGGGCTTTTTGATCTACTGGATAACCAGTGTTAAGAAGAGAGCACTTCAGTTCGGTATTTACAGAGCCATGGGTCTCAGAATGAGGGAAATCGTTAGGATGCTTGTTATGGAGCATTTCTTCAGTTCATTTCTTGCAATTGCCGCAGGCGCGGGTGCCGGAATACTCACAGCCAACCTGTATGACAGACTTATCTCAATAATATATCTGCCGAAGCAGCATAACATACCTATCGAGATATATATGTCGTTACCTGATATTCTCAAGCCGGTTCTTATAATTACCGCGGCACTGCTTGTTGCGATATTTATCATAAGCAGGATCATAAAGAAGATGAGGATATCCGAAACTCTGAAGATGGGTGAGGATTCATAGTGAAACATAGGATATTATTCGAGATCCGGTGTCGCAACCGGATATAGTAGGAGTAACATGATGGAGAATATGATCTCATGCAAAAATATTTATAAATATTTCTTCAAGGGGCAGCCACAGGAATTTGCTGCCCTGAAGGATGTATGTATCGATATTCCTTCCGGCAGTCTCAGTATCATCAAGGGCAGAAGCGGCAGCGGCAAAACAACTCTTCTGAATATGCTCAGCGCTCTGGACAATCCTGACGAGGGCGAGATCATCCTTGATGGTGAAAATCTGACAGAGATGTCGGAGAGCGAGAGGGATATGGTCAGACGCAGGAAGATCGGCTTTGTCTTTCAGTCAGTTGCGCTTATACCTGTAATGACTGCTTATGAAAATGTCGATTTCGGACTCAGGATCGCTGGAGTGAAGAAGGACAGGGATGCGAGGATCATGGAGGTGCTCGGACTTGTCGGACTCAGTGAGCGTGCAAAGCATCTGCCGGCCGAGTTGTCCGGTGGTGAGAAGCAGAGGGTGGCTATTGCGAGAGCTATCGCCGCAAAGCCGAAGGTTATATTTGCCGATGAGCCTACCGGAGCACTTGATACAGCTACCGGAATCCGTATCGTGACCCTCTTTAAGAATATTATCGAGAAGGAAGGAATCACGATAGTTATGACGACGCACGATCCGGGGCTTATGCAGATGGGCGACGTGACATATGAGATGAGCGATGGTGTGATACACTGATTCTTTAGCCGACGGATTCATGTTGTATATGGTGCTCGCTGACGTGCGAACAATCTGCTAAAACAATATACGTCTGCTTCAGATTTTGCTAAAAATCTCCACAAAATTCCGCGGTTCAAAACATACTAATGCTTCAGTCTATGCACCGCTCCAGTTTTGATTCCGATTTTTGCAAAATTACGAAGCATCCGTATTTGTTTTAACGCAGATTGCGCAATGCCAGCTCGCATCCATACACAACATGAATCCTGTCATACAAAAAGGTAGTAAACAATGAGAAGGAAAGATAAAGTTAAAAATAAAATAGATAATCTGGCAGCCGAAGTATCGAATGAAGCGGTAGATGAAATAACAGATGAGACGGTGGATGAAGCGGACAGCTCTGCAGAGGAGACTGCTGAGAACGCTCCTCTCATAGAGTGCGACGGCCTTGTTAAGCTGTACAAGACGGACGAGGTCGAGGTTTTTGCACTTCAGGGACTTGATCTTGTGATCGAGAAGGGCGAGCTGATGGCTGTTATCGGAAAGTCGGGCAGTGGTAAGTCTACACTTCTTAATATTATCGGAGCGCTTGAACATCCGTCCGCAGGACGCATCCTTATCAAGGGCAAGGATATAAGCAAGATGTCGGAGAAGGAACTAGTGGAGCTGCGCCGTCATACCATAGGCTTTGTATGGCAGAGAGCATCGCAGAACCTGTTTCCTTATATGACGGCAAGGGAAAATATAGAAGCACAGCTGTATTTTGAAAAATCAACCGCAGCTGAACGAAGAGCCAAGGCTGAAAAGCTTCTTGAAGAGGTTGGGCTGGCCGATAAGGCTGATTCATATCCTTATCAGATGTCCGGTGGTGAGCAGCAGAGGGTTGCCATAGCAGTATCTCTCGTCAAGGATCCGGAAATACTCCTTGCGGACGAGCCTACCGGTGCAGTGGATTCCAGAACCTCTGACAGGATACAGGCACTTTTCAGAAAAATCAATGAGGAGAGAGGAATCACGGTCATAATCGTTACCCATGATATAAGCCTTGCAAATAAGGTTAACCGTGTTGTTATGATATCGGACGGAAAGGTCAGTACCGAGAAGATCATCAAGGAGCAGTACAGAAAGCAGATCGATGAAATCGGTGAAGAAGGCGGCTTCGCTGATGATACCCATGAAGAGTTCACAGTGCTTGACAAGGCAGGAAGACTTAAACTGACTGATGAGATCAGAAAAGAGGCCGGAATCGACGGAAATAAGGTTAAGATTGTTGTCGAAAACGGAAAGATCGTTATCAGTACAGCTGATGCAGAGAAGAAGGATGAGTAGTTCTGCGGTGAGTATTATGTATAAAAACTACCGATTGAAAAAGCCATCCCGGTGTAGTATAATACATCATTAGGTGAATATCAGTGAAAGGGAAGGTATTTTTCTGATGCTTTTAATGAATGATATAACGAAGATAACCATTATTTTTGCGGCTATTCTCGTAATTCTTATGATCGTACTCGTTATAGTTACGGTTAAAGTACTTAAAGGGGGCAAGGATGTCGACGACGAAGAGGGTGAAGATATCCGTGATACCGTGAAGAAGGCCATGTCCGATGATGGGGAAGGACAGGATGATGATGACGAGTATTATGAAGATGATGAAGCAGATGCGGAAGTCGAAGCTGAGACTGAAGAACCAGTAGAAGAAGAGGCTGAAACAGAGGAAGAAACAGCATACGAAGAAGCTGTTTCCGCTTCCGAAGATACATCGGAAGATACTACTGATTATGGTGATGAATCCGATGATGATATTTATGACGACGATTCATACAATGAGCCTACGGATGATATTTCCGAGATACAGAAGGAAGTAAGAAGAGTTGATCCGGGATATGTTGATCAGGATACACTCGTTATGGACGAGCTTGTCGATGAGGTTAAGGACAGAGAAGCTCTTATAGATTCAGAGTTTGCGGACAGTGCATTTGCACCTAAGAGCGTTGCTGATAAGCTGGCTGCTACAGTTGCAAAGGCTGATGAGGAGAAGAAAGCCGAGTATGAGGCTCATAAAGCTGCAAAGAGAGCTTCTGCAGGAGCAGAACAGACATCATCAAAGGTAGTTGCAGATACTGTGAAGATACCGGCTGTATCTGATGATGTGGTACTTCCTAAGGCAGAGGTCGATGAGACTGCCGAATACAGTGCGGCTGATGATTCTTCGACAGACAGCAATGTAGCTGAGGAGGCTGTTTCTGATATTTCAGCAGAGGACAGCGCCTTCGCAGACAGTGCTTTCGGTGACAGTGCATTTGGCGACAGTGCCTTCGGAGAACAGCCTGAGGAGAAAGAGGAGCATATTCATCCGCTTCCTGAGACAAGCCAGACAATCCCTGTTAATCCTGTTAATGCAGTAAATATCTCAACTGTCAATTCTGTTGATACCGTAAATACAACAAATGAATCAGCAGGAATCAGTGATATGAATCAGGTTAAGGACTTCCTTGAGGAGAATCCTGTACCTAAGAGAAAGAGAAGAAAGATCAAGAAGAAGGAGCAGGAATTCATCAAGAAGTTCGGTGATCTTGAACCGCATTTCAAAAATGGAAGCTGCTACTGGTATAACAATCAGGATATTGAAAATCTGACAAAAAAGGAAGATATGTATTTCTACTGTCATTACTTTAACGAGCCGGAAGATGCTGTTATGCCGCTTATCGTTGAAATGTATGACTGTGCATTTGTAAGAACCGAGGAGATTCAGTATATCGCATATGGTGTACGTTTCAAATCGATGAATTTCCGTCAGATCATCAATACCAAGGAACATATTGATTTTGATATTACAACCGCAACCAAGACTCCTACGGAAGATGACAAGATGCTTATCTACGAGAAGTGGCGCGGTTATGTTGATAAGTTCATGGAGATTATAGTATTCAACGCTCCTGACCAGGTACGTGAGGAGATTATCGAGAAGATGTATGAATACGGTAGAAATGACGTGGATGATCTTATGGTATCCCCGGAATGAAGCCATAATAACAAGCCATGCAACACAAAAACCAAAAGAGAGGCTGAATGCTTGCATTCAAAGCCTCTCTTTTGATTTTTGTGTTATACGGCGCCTATGGCGCCGGTTCTTGACGGCTTAGCCGTCAAGAACAAAGCATGGCTTGTTATTATGATTTTCTGACGGATTTATCCGTCAAGAACAGAGCACGGCTTGTTATTATGATTTTCTGACGGATAAATCCGTCAAGAACAGAGCATGGCTTGTTATTATGATTTTCTGACGGATAAATCCGTCAAGAACAAAGCATAGCTTGTTATAATGCTTTGTTGCTCTTTTGTTATTCTTTTGGGTGTATTATAAAAAATATGAAGGTTGCAATGACATCCAAGTGCACAAAAATGATGAGACATATAGTACCGATTTAAGGAAAATACAGGAGGATTTAGGGATGAAGGAATATGTAGAACTTGAGAATGAGGAGCAGGTTACTGATGCGTATAATGCACAGACAAGTCTTGCCGGTAAGTTATTATATTTAATTACCATCGGTGCAAGGAATGTAATGATCATGGATAACAAACAGATCATTACCGATCAGGAGAGAATTGAGATCGGAATGCCGGAGAAGGATAAAAATGGATTGTATGATATTTCTGAGGCACAGAGATCTGTAAACCGTAAGGTTGAAAACTCGTTCGAAAATGATCTGAAGGATGAGCTTTTCGGAGAAGAAAACGAGAAACCTCAGACTATTGATGCCTGTAAGAAGTATTTTGAATTCATCGGATCGGTAAAAACCATTCCGGAGCTTGCTATCGGAAAGCATTATGAAACCATAAGAAAGAGTCTTCCGACCACTAATGAGACGGAGGAGTCTTTGGATGCCAAGACCAAATATATGATGCTCGGAGGATTGTGCAAAGAAAGTTTTATGCTTGATGTGAGCAAGACCATATTAGGTTCTCTTGATTTCAGTATTGTTCAGAATGGAGGAGTAAATACATTTGTAGCAAGATATGTCAGGGACAGAGCACAGGAAGGGAAGAATATAGGTGATATTCTTAATGAGTGCGGTATCGAGGATTATGATGCAAGAAATAAGATTTTTAATGATCTTGAGTGTAAACCTGAGGACAAGATAAGTGAGGTTATAAAGACAGACAGGAAAGGTATGACGGGTTTATCTTTTCTTGCAAATACTATTACCGGAGCATGGAGCACTCAGGGATGTAACAAAACAGTGGGGGCTCTTTCGGAGAAGGACAGATTTTTATGGAAAAAGGGTGCCGAATGCAGTTATTTCAAATCAAATAATGTTGATAAAAAATGGAAAAATGAATATGGAAAGGAAGAAGCATTAAGACGACGCAGGAGAGTTTATAAGAAAACTTTTTCAGCATTTAATAAAGCTATATGTTCGGAAAAACCTATTCCTTATAAGGCTGTTGAAGAGGTTTCGGATGAACTTAAGACATCTTCTCTGGAAGATAAGCTTAAGAAAAGTACAGGCGGATATTCTAATCTTGAGATACGTGATATGAATGCTTCACCTAAGGATGCCAATGACAAGGCCGAATACACTGAGTACATCAAAGATCACCTTGTTAAGATCAAAAATGAGCCGAATAAGAATACAAAAAATCTTGCAAAGGCATTATCAGCCATTCTTCTAAAGGATTCCAAGGAGAATAAATCATTCAGCAGCAGTCTGATCCATAGACAGGCTGAAAATCTGATGGTGGCTCTTGATATGAGAAATCTGTCCAATAATAAGATGAGTGATATGATGTCTACTGAAGATAAGGCTAAGTCTGAAATGTACGGAATGGTGGTAGATATGTATGCGACAAATGATCCTGTAGCTTATATCAAGGATATGAAGAAGCTTGCAGAGCATATGATGAAGGACGATGATCGTTCATACGAGTATCAGCATATGGTTAAGTCAGTCCGTGTAATAGCAAATATGAAGCCTGAGGATATTGATTCTCAGAAAGGAAGACTCGCACTCATAGGTGCAAATTTCGATCTGATACTCAGTGTTCAGAACTATATGAAAGGCAAAAAATCAATTCGTTTCAGTGATGACGGCAAGGATAGATTTGATAATTCTATAGATGCACTGGCTGTTATGAATAAGTATGTTCCGGGCAGCAGACGTGTAATAGATAATATTGTCGACAGAATTAATATAGTGCGTGATGCAAGGGAAGCTGAGAAAAAGGGCCACGTGGATATAACAAAATATGGTGCAGATCGTGCTGAGGTTAAGTCACATAATGACAAGATTAAGAATCTTTCAACCAAGGCACCTAAGAAACAGGTTAAGAGAACTGCACCGAAACAGATGGGTAAATAAAAAGATAGTCGCCGAATGGCGCAGAATATAAGATTTGCTTGACAAAATCGTGATGTGTGCTATTATTCTTAACGATGATATACACGATAGAAATGTATATTTTATAGGATAAAAGCAAAGAAGGTGCACAAAGAAGCTGTACTGCATCAAGAGAGACGAAGTCATCGGCTGGAAGCTTTGTTATGAAAAGGCAGTTTTTATATTCACACCGGAGCTGTATTTCTGAAGTTAAGTAGGAAATACCGTTGATGCGCGTTAAGCATACTAGAGAGTCGGTTGACCGGACAGTATAAGCAGGGCAGGATTGCTCATTATGTATTATGTAAACTGAATGGCTGATCGGAATGCGGGTGGTACCGCGGAAGAATTGTATTTTCCGTCCCGGAGAGTCTTTTAAGGCTTTCCGGGACGTTTTGCGTTCTGAAAAAACATGCGTATGTGAAACGGTAAGATCAGACGATAAACCGTTAGTGCGACTGCATGTAAAAAAACAGTAAACAATAGTTCATTATCATATAGGAGGAAAAAAGATGAGCTTGGAACTTGGAAGTATTAGAGATGAAGCAGTGAAACTTATCGAGGAATCGGATTCACCTGAAAAACTCGACGAGATCAAGGTTGGTTTCCTGGGAAAGAAGGGAAGACTTACCGAGATACTTAAGAGCATGAAGGACCTTCCTGCAGAGGAGAGACCTAAGGTTGGTCAGAAAGTAAATGAAGTAAGAGCACTTCTCGAAGCAAAGCTCGATGAGAAGAAGAAGGAGATGAACAGAAATCTTCTTCAGGCTAAGATGAAGAGAGAAACCATAGATGTTACTCTTCCGGGCAAGAGACAGATGCGAGGACACAGACATCCTAACCAGATCGCTCTTGAGGATCTGGAGAAGGTATTTATCGGTATGGGCTATCAGGTAGTTGAGGGACCTGAGGTTGAATACGACAGATACAATTTTGAACTTCTTAACATCCCTGCAAATCATCCGGCAAAGGACGAGCAGGATACATTTTATATCACAAAGGATATTCTTCTCAGAACACAGACCTCTTCGGTTCAGGCACGTATCATGGAGAAGAAAGAGCTTCCTATCAAGATCATTTCACCGGGACGTGTTTTCCGTTCGGATGAAGTTGATGCAACACATTCACCATCCTTCCATCAGGTAGAGGGACTTGTTGTTGGCAAGGGCATAACAATGGCTGACCTTAAGGGTACTCTGGATCAGTTTGCAAAGAGCTTCTTCGGTCCTGAGACCAAGACCAAGCTTCGTCCGCATCATTTTCCATTTACGGAGCCATCTGCTGAGGTTGATGTAACCTGCTTCAAGTGTCATGGCAAGGGTTGTAATGTCTGCAAGGGATCAGGCTGGATAGAGATCCTTGGCTGCGGTATGGTTCATCCACACGTTCTTGAGATGTGCGGAATCAATCCTGAGGAGTATTCAGGCTTTGCATTTGGTATCGGACTTGAGAGAGTTGCGCTTCTCAAATACGAGATAGATGATATGAGACTTCTGTATGAGAATGACGTAAGATTCCTGAGTCAGTTCTAGGTATAGTTATATAGAAAAAAGCTATACTGGTGATACCGGGCAGAATGGTTAATGATATTTCACAATGATGCGTGTAAAGAGCAGCTTTGTGAATGGTTGATGAGAATAGGAGAATAATAATGAATACACCGATTTCATGGATTAAAGCATATGTTCCTGATCTGGACATGCCTGTTCAGGAATTTGTAGATAAGATCACACTTTCAGGTTCTCACGTTGAGAACTATAAGGAATATGACAAGAACCTTGAGAAGATAGTAGTTGGTAAGGTTCTTAAGGTTGAGAAGCATCCTGACGCTGATAAGCTTGTTATCTGTCAGGTTGATGTTGGAGAGGATGAGCCAATCCAGATCGTTACCGGCGCACCAAATGTATTTGAAGGAGCACTTGTTCCTACAGTTCTTGACGGTGGTCGTGTTGCAGGCGGTCATGACGGCGGCGAGCTTCCTAAGGACGGAATTAAGATCAAGAAGGGCAAGCTTCGTGGCGTAGAGTCATTCGGTATGATGTGCGCCATCGAAGAGCTTGGGTCATCAAGAGAAATGTATCCTGAAGCACCGGAGAATGGTATCTACATATTCAGCGAAGAGGATAATGTTAAGCCGGGCGATGACGCTGTAGAGGCACTCGGACTTCATGATGCAAATGTTGAATATGAGATCACCTCAAACAGAGTAGACTGCTTCTCAATTCTCGGAATGGCAAGAGAGGCTGCAGCAACCTTCGATCTTCCTTTCAATCCTCCTGTAGTTACCGTTAAGGAGGAGAGCAGCGAGAAGACAAGCGATTATATTGATGTTGAGATCAGGGATACAGACCTTTGCAAGAGATATATCGCAAGAGTAGTTAAGAATGTTAAGATTGGACCTTCACCTAAGTGGATGCAGCAGAGACTTCGTGCACAGGGTATCCGTTCTATCAATAATATAGTTGACATAACTAATTATATCATGGAAGAATACGGCCAGCCTATGCATGCCTTCGACCTTGATACTATTGCCGGAAATAAGATCATCGTTAGACGTGCCAAGGATGGCGAGAAGTTCACAACTCTTGACGGTCAGGAGAGAGAGCTTGATAATGATGTTCTTATGATCTGTGATGCTGAGAAAGAGGTTGCTATAGCAGGTATCATGGGTGGCGAAAACTCAATGGTTACAGACAATATAACAACACTTCTCTTCGAGGCAGCTACCTTTGACGGAACAAATATCAGACTTTCTTCTAAGAGAGTAGGTCTTCGTACAGAAGCTTCAAGCACCTTCGAGAAGGGACTTGATCCAAATCTTGCTGAGGAAGCTATCAACAGAGCCTGCCAGCTTATCGAAGAGATGGGCTGCGGTGAGGTTCTTCAGGGTATGGTTGATGTATATCCTGAACCTGTTAAGCCATGGACACTTCCTTTTGAGCCTGAGAAGATGAACGCACTTCTCGGAACAGATATTTCCGAGGAAGCCATGCTTCACAGCTTTGATAAGCTTGGTCTTACCTATAATGAGGCTGACAGAACACTTACAATTCCTACCTACAGACAGGATCTTCACTGTATGGCTGATCTTGCTGAGGAGGCTGCAAGACTTTATGGTTATGACAATATTCCTACGACACTTCCTAGCACAAATGGTGGTATCGGCGGACTTACCTTCGATCAGGAGATCACGGCAATGGCTCGTGATATCGCAGAGGCAAATGGTTTCTCAGGTGGTATGACATATTCGTTTGAGAGTCCTAAGGTATTTGACAAGCTTCTTATTCCGGAGGATTCAGAGTATAGAAAGGCTGTTAAGATCAGCAATCCGCTCGGCGAGGACTTCAGTATCATGCGTACTGTTTCACTTAATGGTATGCTTACATCGCTTGCTACAAACTACAACAGAAGAAATAAGAATGTAAGACTTTACGAGCTCGGAAATATTTATATTCCAAAGGCTCTTCCTCTTACAGAGCTTCCTACAGAGCGAATGGTACTTACTCTCGGAATGTACGGTGAGGGCGATTTCTTCACACTTAAGGGTGTAGTTGAAGAACTTACCGATAAGCTTGGCTTCTGCGAGGCAGTTGATTATGAGCCTGTAAGCAGCTTCCCATTCCTTCATCCGGGACGTCAGGCTGAGATCGTTAAGGGCGACCTTAAGCTCGGTTATATCGGTCAGGTTCATCCGGAAGCAGTAATGAATTACGATATGAAGGGTGACGTTTATATTGCCGTTCTCTACATGGATATTCTTACAATGCTTGCTGATTTCGATATCAAGTATTCCGGAATCGCAAAGTTCCCTGGAAGCAGCCGTGACCTTGCGCTCGTATGTGACAAGACTGAATTTGTCGGAAATATCGAGAAAATCATCAAGAAGAACGGTGGTAAGATACTTGAGCATGTTTCGCTCTTCGATGTTTATGAAGGTGATCAGGTTCCTGAAGGCAAGAAGTCAGTTGCATTCTCACTTCACTTCAGAGCACTTGACAGAACCCTTTCCGACGCTGAAGTTAGCACCTCTGTCGATAAGATCCTGAAGGAACTCGGTAAAGTCGGCATCGAACTGCGTGCGTAATAATTAATATAAATATGCCGGCGAATATGTATTTCACTCGGGAACCGCTGGCGCTTAGTCCTCGCGCAGCGGTACTAAATTCTCAGCCACTGACGTGTCTGCTCATTAAGTACCGGCGCTGTGGATGTTCCCTCGTCGAAACACATATCCGCCGGCATATAGTAAGGAATTGATAATAATGAACGTATCAGATTTTAATTATGAACTTCCGCCTGAACTTATAGCACAGGATCCGCTATTGAAGAGAAGCGACTCTCGTCTTATGGTCGTTCACCGCGATACCGGCGAGATAGAGCATAAGCATTTCAGCGATGTAATAGAATATCTGAATCCGGGAGACTGCCTTGTTATTAATGATACCAAGGTTATTCCCGCACGTCTTATGGGCGTCAAGGAGGAGACAGGTGCAGTAATAGAGGTTCTCCTTCTTAAAAATAAAGGCGATAACGTCTGGGAAACTCTTGTCAAGCCGGGCAAGAAGATGAAGCCGGGTGCAGTAGTTTCCTTTGGTGACGGCATCCTTAAGGGTGAGGTTCTCGAGGTTGTAGATGACGGAAACAGACTGATAAAGTTCTCTTATGAGGGAATCTGGGAGGAAATCCTGGACAGCCTCGGAGAGATGCCTCTTCCGCCATATATTACTCATAAGCTTGAGGACAAGAATCGTTATCAGACAGTATATGCCACTCACAGCGGATCGGCGGCTGCTCCTACGGCAGGACTGCATTTTACCGAAGAGCTTTTGAAGCAGATAGAAGAGAAGGGCATTAAGATTGCAAGACTGACTCTTCATGTCGGACTCGGAACCTTCAGACCGGTTAAGGTCGAGAAGATCGAAGAGCATCATATGCACAGCGAATTCTATATGATAAGTGAAGAATGCGCCGAAACAGTCAATGAAACCAGGAGAAACGGCGGACGGATCATCTCGGTAGGCACCACAAGCACCAGAACGCTTGAATCTGCAGCAGACGAAAATGGTTTCCTTAAGCCATGCAGCGGCTGGACAGACATCTTTATCTATCCGGGATATAAATTCAGATGTGTAAATTCATTGATTACAAACTTCCATTTACCTGAATCAACGCTTATAATGTTAGTATCAGCATTCTACGACAGAGAGAAGGTCCTTGCCGCCTACGAAGAGGCCGTAAAGGAACGCTACCGTTTCTTCTCCTTCGGAGATGCATCGATGTTTTTGTAATTTATCGAGATTCTCGTACAGATATGTCTCTGAAGGCGTATTTTGCTACAACTAAGTAGTAATATGCGTAGCATATTGCTATCATGAACGTAGTGAATGACACGGTACGCGAAGCGGACCATATGCATCACGTAGTGATGCATACATAATTCTGCTTGCAGAATTATGGTGCAAAGAAGAGATATATCTGGACGAGAATCATATAAAAGATATAACGGAGCGTAACTATGAAGGGTCTGAAGGAAACGTACATCTTGATAAAGTTCAACGCATTATCGATCTTTATCTATGAGCTGATAATGAGAGTGCTCTCATATTCAGTTCTGCTTCCTGCGCTGTATACTCTCGTTAATTTCTCCGTAAAGCTCTCCGGAGTAAAATATCTCTACAAAAAAAATATTGCAAAATTCTTTCACAGCCCCACAACCTATATTTTCTTCGGGTTAATTATCCTGATCTATGCCTTCGCGATAATCATGAATGTATTTGGTGTTATCATCGCGATAGATGCATCTAAAAGAAAAGAAAAAATAGGATTCGTGGAGCTTTTTTTCAGGAGCTTTTTCAGGGCAACCGCTCTTTTCAGACCGAGAAATTTCATGATACTCATAGTGGCTATGTTTCTCCTTCCGCTGAGCAGTATTGCATTAACATCACTTTCTCTGCTTAATATCCATGTGCCCAGCTATATAGTCTGGTTTTTCTCAAAAAAGAAGACTCTGATAAACATGATTTCCATAATCTATGCGGTGCTCAGCCTGCTTTCATTCGGTATGATATATTCTCTTCATATTTACGTGCTCGGAAAGAAGAGATTCAGAAAGGCGGTCAAAGACAGTATAAACCTGATAAAGGTTGGCGGACTGCGTAAGGTTGCGGGTATATTTATCTTCAATATTCTTGTTGTAACTATGATATTTTTCCTCAGCGGTTCGCTTTCTGAACTAATCTACCGGCTGCTCAGAGTGGTAAATAAGAAGGGATCGGTGAATTATTTCATTTACAAGGCAACCGTGAATGTAAATACCTTTCTCTATATTCCGATGGCGGTCTTTGTCTTCCCGATGCTTTTCGGTTATATCAGTGCAAAATATTATCAGGTGAGAGAGGAGCATCCGGAGGTTCTTACCGAGCCGGAGAGGAAAACAAGAATTCAGCATAAGCTCAGTAAGCATGATGAAAAGTGGCGCGCGAGAAAAAAGAAGAGAACTGACAAGAGACATCAGAATAGTATCAAATATCAGATAAAGGATGATCCTGTTAAGAAGAAAATGTACGACAGAGCAGTATTTATCATGATACTCCTGATCTTTGTCGTGCTTGATTCAGCATATTATGTACTTGTGAAGGTAAATATAGTTTCACTTAATGCAGCTCATCTTCAGAAGACTGTTGTCACGGCTCACAGGGGAGACTCCAAACACGCGCCGGAGAACACACTTGCGGCTTTCGAGGCTGCAATAGATAACGGAGCCGATGTGATTGAGCTCGATGTTCGTGAGACTAAGGATGGAGTCATAATAGTAACTCACGATAAGAATCTGAAGAGGACAACAGGAATAGATGCCTACGTTGAGGATCTGACCTTTGGTGAGATCAGACAGTTTGATGCAGGCAGCTGGTTCTCTGAGGAGTTTAAGGGAGAACAGATACCGACACTCAGGGAGGCTATAGAACTTGTCGATGGCAGGGCAAAGCTGAATATCGAGCTTAAGCCTGATGTTCTTAATCAGCATCTCGAAGAGAGTGTGGTGGAGCTGATCGAAGAATATGATCTCTACAAAAGCTGTGTTGTCACCTCTCTAAAGTATAATTCGATAAAGAAGATCAAGGAGCTTGATGACCGTATTGAAACAGTTTATGTAATGTCCGCAGCGGGCGGCAACTATTTTGATCTGAAATACGCCGATGCTTTCAGTATTAATTATAAATTCATTGATGATCAGGTTATGAGAAACTGCAACAAACGTGGTAAGGATGTATATGCATGGACCATTAATGATGCAGAAAGTCTCGAAAGTGTAATGATGGTTGGCGTCGATAATGTTATCACCGATGATCCGGGATTTGTGAAGGATTCCATGTATGAAAGCTATAACGACGGGCTGTTTTCATATCTTCTGACACGACTGGCATTCAAATGATCAAATTTATCAATGAGTGATTGAATAAATAAATGTGTGAATGAGTTGATGAATTAACAATTGAATAAATGCTTGAATGTGTTAATTAATAACTAAAACGAATGATTGACTGATACATGGTGGTTCACAATTATGCAGGGTACAGTAACCGGCATGAACCGCATGATTGTTTTTGTCATGTCTATATGTTATTATAATGATGATCGGATGTTATGTGATCAATAACCTTGAAATGATAAATAAAAGTGCAGTCTGTACTTGCAGTATACATAATATAGTTAACATAATTCAATATTTAAAAAGAAATAGTGTGCAAATATATGGAGTTTCATCACAATCTGTTTAAGAAAAGTAAAAAATATTTTTTCAGAAAGATAACCACCGGATGCATCATGGCCGGTCTTATTGTTATGTCTTTCTCCGGATGTTTCGGGAGTACAGATAAGAAAGATGAAAAAACAGAGGCTTCATCAAGTACAGAGGCGGAGAGTCTGACCGAAAGCAGTGAGAAGCAGACGCCTGACAGTTCGGTTTTATCAGATAAGGATGTCGGCGTAACAATAGACAGCGATGGATTCACGATACTTGATGACTATGTCAGGGTTCTTGATGATGGTGTTAATATCAGAATGAAGCCATCTACGGAGGCTGATATTTATGTTGTCCTTGCGAAGGGTGTCGATCTTCACAGAACCGGAGAGAAGGACGGCTGGTCGAGAGTTAAGATGAACGGCAGCAGCTTCTATGTTTCTTCTAATTTTGTTGAGAAAACAGACATAGAATGGAAGCAGAATGAGAAGCAGAACGAGAAGGCTCATATTGTTTATATAGATCCTGCTAAGCAGATAACTGCTGACAGCGAGAAGGAGCAGATAGGACCGGATTCAACTGTTACAAAGGCGAGGATGTCTCCGGCAAATATAGGTGTAAATACAGGTAATTTTGAGTATGATATAACTCTTACGCTTGCAAGAAAGCTTAAGGCAATACTTGAAACAAGAGGATATACGGTTGTTATGTCGAGAGACTCATCAAGTATTACCATGAGCAACAGAGAGAGGGCGATACTTGCCAATACTTCCTCTGCGGAAGTTTACATAAAACTTCAGGCGGGTTCGGCATCTCCTGATGTTAAGGGAATATTGGGTTTTGTCATTACTCAGGATAATCCATATAACAGTGATGATTACAATAAAAGCTATGATCTGTGTGATTCGCTGATCGGTGCGGCAGTTAAGGAAACCGGTGCGAAGAAAAAGGGAATAGTAAAAACCGATAAGCTGACTGTTCTGAATTACTGCAATATGCCGTCAACGGTTATTAATGTAGGCTTTCTTTCAAATTCCGAGGATGATACCAATCTTTCCAATGATGAATATATGGATAAAATGGCTGAGGGAATAGCCAATGGTATCGATGAGTATTTCGGACACGACAGTTCTATGCGGCAGGATGCCGGCAGCGACAGCAATTCTCAGGACGCGGGCAGTGATGATTCACAGAATTCCGGCGATGATGATTCACAGAATTCCGACGGTGATGGTAATTCTCTGGATACAAGTAGTGACAGCGATTCTCAGAATGTCAGTGGTGATGATGAAGCTCAGGACAGCAGTGATGATGGCGATTCACAGTATAGCGGCAGTGATGAAGGCGATATGACAGACGCTCAGGATGAGCAGTAAGGATAAAGCAACGGAGAAACGGGTGATAGATATGGGGAACAGCATGGATGATTATGTGATCATAACGGATGCGGCAGCAGATATTCCGTATGATATAGTAGAAAAAGGCTTTGGGGTTACGGTAATCCCGATTAAGATAAAAATGAAGGGAGATACCTTCGAGCATTTTCCGGATTTCAGGAATATGTCTTCAACAGATTTTTACCCTATGATCAGGATGGGGGCGCTGCCTTCAACAATTCCAATCAGCAGAGAAACCTATATGGAGGTTTTTGAAGAAAAGCTGAAAGCCGGGAAAGATATTATTTACATCGGAATCGCAGAAGGTTTATCGGATAGTCTGCAGACGGCTGCGGATGTATCAGAGGAGCTGAAGACTAAATATCCTTCGCAAAGGATAAGCATCATAGACAGTAAAAATGCTTCAACCGGACTGGGACTTCTTGTTATAGAAGCAATCAGGCTGAAGGAGAGTACTGTTTCTTATGATGAGGCTGTAAATATTCTTCAGGAAAAAAGAGACAAGGTAAGAAATTATTTCTTTGTAGATGATATATGTCATCTGAAGAGGAGCGGAAAGATAGCAAGAACCGAGCAGTCTGCCGCAGCGGCTCTTAAGATCAGAACGGTTTTTAAGGTTGATACTTCAGGGAAGCTTGCAATAACGACCAAAGTCAGGGGAAATCCAAATGCACTGGATTATCTCTCAAAAAAGGTCTGTGAGGAGGCAGATCCTGAAAGCGTGATAAATATTGCTTCTGCAGCAGGAAAGGACAGGGTAGATAAGCTGAAGAAACTCCTGATCGAAAAGCTTTCTTCGGAAGCAGCGGCTGATGACAGTGGTACAGCCCATGTAGTGAGTATTTCTGACAGGATCGATCAGAAACTTGAATTTCTTGATATCAGGACTGATGGCAGTATTGACAGTGTTTCAGACAGTGTTGAGCAGAGACTTAAGGTTTCTGATATGAGCCTTATAGGAGGGACACATTCCGGTCCCGGAACAGTGGCAGTTGCATTTTATGCCAGGTAATATATATATTTTAAAGAGCAGAATCACCAAAGAAAGATACTATATTTGGTGGTTTTGTTCTTTTTTTAGTACAATTTGTAAAGAACTTGACAGAATTATGACATGGTGCTAATATCATTTGTAACAGAAATGTAACAAATTAACATAAAATGCAATTATTATGTAAACAATAGCTATGAGCAGAAGAAATAAATTAAAATTAGAAAGATTAAAACTGAATCTTAGAAAAAATGTTTTCAGCATGAGATTTCCTGTAAGGAATCTTCTTGTACTGATGGTAAGCTTTGCAGTTATATTTATGACTGTTATTGCTGTGGGTTCTCTTCGAAACACCAAAAGTGGTGACAGAAAGGGAACTGATGCTGCAACTCTCGGCGCCGCAGGTGTTTTGGCAACAGAGTCAGCAGAGGCAGACAGCAAAGCCGATTCGACAGAAGAGGCAGATAAAGCTGCTTCACAGATCAGTACGGAAGCTGCAAAGATCGATACTGCCAAGGCTGACAAAGCTGCAAGCATCAATAAATCGGCAGTTGCCGTAACAACAGTGGCTGAGTCAAAGTATGATATGACAGGAAAGTTTATCGTAACTGAGGATCTTCTCAATGTCAGACGTGAGGCAGATGAAGATGCAGATGTACTGGGACTTCTTGCCAAGGGAAATATCGGAGAGATAGTTAAGACAGAGGGTATCTGGACCGAGGTTAAAACTGATACTGTATCAGGATATGTTAAATCGGAGTTTATCCTTACAGGTGATGCAGCATCTGAACTTGCTGAAAAGTTTGATAAGCATCCTGAGCTTCTTGCATCAGCAGGAAATACAGATAATTCTGATGATGCTGATACTGCTGACGAAAATGATTCGTCAGAGGATGTTTCAGGTGATGATACAACAGAAGAAACATCAGATGAAACATCAGATGATCAGAGTGGGGACTATTCAGAAGATGATGATCAGGATGATTATTCCGACGATGATCAGGATGATACAGAGGAAATAACCGAAGCGGAGACAGAGGAGCCTACAGAAGAGCCTACCGAGGAAGAAACCGAGGAGCCTACAGAGGTTGAAACGACTGAAGAAGTTACAACAGAAGAGATTACAACCGAAGAAGTAACAACCGAAGAAATCACAACCGAAGAGGTTACAACAGAAGAGGTTACAACTGAGGAAGTTACCACTGAGCATGAACCTTCTACCGATGATCTCAGTATACATGGAGCAGGCGGATTCTCAGCAGATGATGTAAGACTTCTTGCAGCCATCGTTTATGCAGAGTCAGGCTCTGAGCCTTACGAAGGTCAGGTGGCAGTTGCAAACGTTGTTCTTAACAGACTTTATACAGGAAGATGGGGCGGAACACTTTCAGATGTTATCTATGCGCCTTATCAGTTCACAGCAACAGATACATGGGCATTTTCTGATGCATATAATAATGGGGCGCCTGAAACTACTATGAGTGCTGTTTACGATGCGCTTAACGGTTATAATAATATCGGCGGATACCTCAGCTTCAGACCAACCTGGTATCTTGATCCATCATCACTTGATGATTGTACAGTAATAGGAAATCATTGTTTCTTCTAAATGGAACTTTTTAACTGACTACACAAGAATGGTTTCGGTGTCATTAATTGGCATCCGAAACCATTCTTTTTTTATGTGGTTCATGATATAATAAAAATGATATGGAGATCTGTCAGAGGTTAATGTTATGTCACAGCTGTGATAATAGTATGAATCGTATAAATGATTCAGAAAGGCTATGCGGATACCGGAATGACCGGATATCTAATCACACAGAATGCACGTCTCATCGGCTGCAGTTATTTTAATAATTACACCTACCTAATGGATGACGTGACGGTGCTTGATCACAGGAGCGGAAGCCTGCTGGTTTCGAACGGGCTTTTCCGTAAGACCAGTCCTCATGCTACGCTGTATAAGGAAAGCAGGGAAAATGTCATCTGGAGGGACAATATACTGGATGGCGAATTTGATGACGGAACGTTCTGGATTATAACAGCAGAATCTGCAGGGAAAAGTATTATAAGAGTCAGAGTGACCTGAATAATAAAAAAGACAGCGGATTCATATTATTGATCAGAGGTTTATAAATGAAGAAAATATGTATAGGAATACTTGCGCATGTTGATGCCGGAAAAACAACTCTCACAGAGAGTATACTGCTTGATCTGGGAGCTATAAGAACTGCAGGAAGGGTTGATAAGGGAGACGCCTTTCTGGATACGGAGGCTCTCGAGAAGAAGAGAGGCGTAACGATTCTGGCTAAGCAGGCGATATGTAATCTGTCAGCAGACGATAAAATGAATAAATGCAGTGATGATGTCAGAATAACCATCATTGATACGCCGGGCCATACCGATTTTATCGGTGAGACCGAGAGGGCACTTTCGGTTCTGGATGCGGCTGTTCTTCTTGTGAGCGGAACGGATGGTGTAACATCATCAACAAAGCGCCTTGCAAATATGCTTCAGAAATACAAGGTTCCGTACTATGTTTTCGTTAACAAGATGGATATGAGCATGCGGACTAAGGAGGAGCTGATCAATGACCTTCTGGATAATCTTGGAGACGGTTTTATACCATATGAGGAGTTCACAAATAAGCATGAAGAGATAGCTGCACTTTCCGAGTCAACGATAGAAAAATATCTCGAGGAGGGAGAACTGACGCAGGAAGATATCCGCGTTCTCTTCTCGGCAGGCAGGCTGCATCCGACGGTTTTCGGATCCGCACTTAAGAATACAAATATCGACAGTCTTATCAGCATGATGACAGAGTATCTCCCGGAGATAAGATACAGGGATGCCTTCTCTGCAAAGATATTTAAGATCGGCTTTGAGGATGGGCATAAGCTTTCCTATGCCAAGATCACCGGAGGAAGCATATCTGTCAGAGATGTGATCAATGATGAGAGGATAGAAGGACAGAAGATCAGTCAGATAAGACTTTATAACGGTGTTAAATATGACAGTCTAGACAGGGCAGAGGCAGGCGACGTTGTTGCATTTATAGGACCGCTCGATACCTATGCCGGTATGGGGCTTGGTGAGGAGTTCGATGAGGATAAGCCTGTATTTCAGCCGGTACTCCGGTATGATCTGGAGTTTCCGAAGGAGGTTCCATTAAGAGTATTTCTCCCGAAACTGCTTGAGATAGTAACCGAGGATCCACTGCTTAGTCTGGAAATAAAGTCCGGTGATAAGGCAAGCATAGCTGTTATGGGTGAATTTCAGGCTGAAATACTGAAGGAGACGATCAAGGAGCGTTATAATGTTGAGGTGAGACTTGTCAAGGGAAGCTTCGTTCATAAGGAAACGATCGAGAGACCTGTGATCGGATATGGACATTTTGAACCGCTGCGTCACTATGCCGAGGTTCAGATACTTTTGGAGCCTCTGCCGAGAGGAACCGGAATAGAGGTCGCAAGTGATCTCTCTGTGAATGAGCTTGATATCAACTGGCAGAAGACCATTATTTCGACCATGACGGAGCATCTTCCGACCGGAGTGCTGACAGGTTCAAGGCTGACTGATATCAGATTTACGCTTGTTGCAGGCAAGGCTCATCTGAAGCATACCGACAGCCAGGATTTTCAGGAGGCGGTCAGACGTGCGATAAGACAGGGACTTATGAAAACAAGATCGGTTCTGCTTGAGCCGGAGTATCGTTTTACTATAAAGCTTCCGACGGAATGTGTCGGCAGAGCCATGAATGATATAACGGAAATGGGCGGAAGCTTTACCGTTTCGGAGGATGGACAGCTTAGCGGAAGTGCACCTGCAAGATGCATTGCAGATTATCAGACGACGCTAACAGAATACAGCAGAGGTGAGGGGACGATAGAGCTGCAGTTTGCGGGGTACAAGGATGTCCCGCCTGATGAGGCAGACAGGTATATTGAGGAGAAGGGTTATGATCCCGACAGCGACAGGGATAATCCTTCGGGCAGTATATTTATCGACCATGGCGCAGGCTATTATGTCCCGTGGTTTGAGTGTGAAGCTCTGATGCACCTTCCGAGTGTTGAGCAGGAATATTTTGAAACGGATGCTGAAACTGATGATGAGAGGCTTGCCAGGGAAGCAGAGCTGGCGCGGCTTGCTTCGGAGAGGTCCAGAGGGAGAGGTTCGCTGACTGAAAGTCTTCAGGCAATCGGCACTGATGAGATAGATGATATCCTGAAAAATGCAACACAGAAGAATGCAGGCAAGGAAGGACGAAGGACCAAGAGAGTATATCTCAGCAGAAGTACTGTACAGGCTGAGCGGAGAGCAGAGACGTCTGCAAGTTATGTAAACCAAAATGACCAATCGAGTTACGGTGGGGCAGATGGTTCTGGTGGAGCGAGTGGTACTGGTGGAGCAGGTGGTTCCGGAACGTCGAGTCGTTCGCTGGGAGAAAATGGTCCGGGAACATCGGGGCGTGCGTCAGTTTCAAACAGATCAGGAATAAAGAATGCTGAGAAGAAGAAATACCTCCTCGTCGACGGATATAATATCATTCATGCCTGGGATGAGCTGAAGAAGCTTATCGAAGGAAACAATGCCACGAAGGACAGGCAGTCGATCAGTCTTGAAGCGGCCCGCTTCAGACTCCTTGATATGATGTCAGAATATAAGGCTTTGAAGGATATAGAGGTTATAGTTGTATTTGATGCGTATAATGTCAAGGGACACGGAACCGAGAAGATGGATTATCTGGGAGTTCATGTTGTCTACACGAAGACCGCAGAGACTGCAGATCATTATATCGCCAAATTCACTGTTGAAAACTCAAAGAAGCTGGATATTACGGTTGCAACGTCGGACTGCATGATACAGCTGATAATACGAGGAGAGAATTCCAGATTCCTCAGTGCTCCGGCACTTGAACTAGAATATAAGGAGCTTCGAAGTAATTGCATGAACCAGATATGATCATGGAGGAACCGCGAAGTAATTGTATGAACCAGATATGATAATGATGGGGCGGTTTTTCCTTGAAAACATATGACTCCGAAACCGGAATAACTGCATTCGGACGGAGAATTATAGCTTTCAGAAAGACTTTAAATGTATTTTATGCAAGAAATATGAATATATGCATAAATAATGTTTATATTATACATAATTCACATGTTATTATTCATATTGTTTTAAAATTCATGCAATTATGCTCTTGATTATGAACCATAATTATTATATATTAATCAATAGTTTGAAAAATATTAAACGGAGGAACAAGAAATGTCAAAAGAGAAAGTTGTACTTGCCTATTCAGGTGGTCTTGATACTACAGCCATTATTCCATGGCTTAAGGAAAATTATGATTATGATGTTATCTGCTGCTGTATAGATGTAGGACAGGAGTCAGAGCTGGATGGTCTCGAGGAGAGAGCTAAGCATTCAGGCGCTGAGAAATGCTACATCATCGACGTTGTAGATGAGTTCTGTGATAATTACATCATGCCAACAGTTAAGGCTGATGCTGTTTATGAGAATAAGTACCTTCTCGGTACTTCATTCGCAAGACCTCTTATCGGTAAGGTACTTGTTGATATCGCACGTAAGGAAGGTGCTGTTGCAATCTGTCATGGTGCAACAGGTAAGGGAAATGATCAGCTTCGTTTCGAGCTTGCCATCAAGGCACTTGCTCCTGATCTTAAGATAATCGCTTGCTGGCGTGATCCAAAGTGGACATTTGATTCACGTGAGTCTGAGATCGCATACTGCGAGTCTAAGGGCATCCAGCTTACATTTGATGCTAAGCACAGCTACAGCCGTGACCGTAACATCTGGCACATCAGCCATGAGGGCCTTGAGCTTGAGAACCCGGCAAATGAGCCAAACTATGATGACCTTCTTGTTCTCGGAGTTGCTCCTGACAAGGCTCCTGATGAGGGAGAATACGTTGAGATGACTTTTGAAGCAGGTGTTCCAAAGTCAGTTAACGGTAAGGAAATGAAGGTTTCTGATATCATTCGTGAGTTAAACAGACTCGGTGGAAAGCATGGTATCGGTATCATCGATATCGTTGAGAACCGTGTTGTTGGTATGAAGAGCCGTGGCGTTTATGAGACTCCTGGCGGAACAATCCTTATGGAGGCTCACAAGCAGCTTGAGGAGCTCGTTCTTGATCGTGATACTCTTGATTTCAAGCGTCACATCGGTATCAAGTTTGCTGACCTTGTATACGAAGGAAAGTGGTTCTGCCCACTTCGTGAATCTCTTCAGGCTTTCGTTGAGAAGACAGATGAGCGTGTTACAGGTACAGTTAAGTTCAAGCTTTACAAGGGCAACATCATTAAGGCCGGAACAACTTCACCATACACACTTTATTCTGAGTCACTTGCAAGCTTCACAACAGGTGATCTCTATGATCATAAGGATGCTTCAGGTTTCATCAACCTCTTCGGTCTTCCTATGAAGGTTCGTGCAATGCTCGATCAGGAGAGAGAGAAGAACAACCAGTAATTAGTTAATA